>NZ_AAWS01000013.1 GCF_000169175.1 Microscilla marina ATCC 23134 | reverse complement strand
GTAATATTGCTCTGAAATAACTGAATTTGATATGGCAAGCACTACACATCAGCCCAAAACAGGGGTTTTGATTGTTAACTTAGGTACTCCTGACAACCCTAAAACTCCAGCAGTGCGCAGGTATTTGCGTGAATTTTTGATGGATGGAAGGGTGATTGATATTCCTTATATTCCTCGTTTCTTATTGGTCAATGGTATTATCTCTACCTTTAGGGCACCCAAATCTGCCAAAGAATACCAAAAGCTATGGACTGAAGAAGGTTCTCCCATCAAGATTTATGGCTTTGAAGTAGAAAAGCTACTCCAGGAGGCTTTAGGTGATAACTTTATTGTAAGCCTTGGCATGCGTTACCAAAATCCCAGTGTACAAGTGGCGTTGGATAGACTCAAAAATAAAGGCCTTGAACGTATCATTGTAATTCCTTTGTTTCCTCAATACGCTTCTGCTACTTCTGGCTCAGTGCACCAAAAAGTAATGGAGTTGGTAAAAAAATGGCAAATTGTGCCTGACATTCATTTTGTACAAAGCTTTTTTGACTATCCTGAGTTTGTGCATGCTTTTGCCGAAATAGGAAAAAAATACTTGAAAGAAGCTGAGTATGATCATGTGCTATTTAGTTATCATGGCTTACCTGAAAGACAAATTCGTAAAGGTGATCATACAGGTAGTTGTTTGAAAGAGGCGGCAGCCAACCCTTACCTTGAGGGGCAAGCCAATTGTTGCGCTACTTTACATAGCCATAACCGTGGTTGTTATAGAGCACAATGCTTTGCTACTACCCGCCTACTGGCTCAGGCACTGGAGCTCAAAGATGATCAAGTGACTACTTGTTTTCAGTCTCGCTTAGGGCGCGACCCATGGCTCAAGCCTTATACCGAAGATACTATTAAAGAATTGGCTCAAAAAGGAAAAAAAAGAGTATTGGCTTTTTCCCCGGCATTTGTTGCCGATTGTCTGGAAACAACCATTGAAGTAGGAGAAGAATATAAAGAAGTGTTTGAAGAAGCAGGTGGTGAACATTGGCAATTGGTTGAAAGCCTCAATAGCAATCCTCTCTGGATAGGTTGCCTCAAAGCAATTGTTTTGCAAAATGCCCAGCTTCAACCCAAAGTATTAGAAAGCAGAAGCACCACAGTAGAAGAATAAATTTATTTTTATCCGATATAAGCTCTGGTATAAGTCAGGGCTTTTTTTATGCATATACAAATTCTTCCTCAATAAATGCAACCTTTCCCTTCCTAAAGATATCTTATAAGCAGACAACATAACCCATTATTATACTCATGAGAAAACCGTTATTATTTACACTTACATTTGCTTTGATTACTCTAGTGTGTCAAGCACAAAAAACCGATTACTCATTTAAAGAAACTTATCCTGTTTCCAATGCTCCTAAGGTAAGTCTTTACACCTCTGATGGAGATGTAAAGGTGCATGCATCAAGTAACAATCAAGTACAAATTTTCTATACTGCCCGACGTCATAATCGAACCTTGAAAATATCTAAGGCTGAGCTAGAGAAAGAGTTTGATTTTATTGTCACACACTCACAAAATAACCTGGAGGTGAAGATTAAAGAAAAGAAACGTATGAGAAACTATGGCAACTCCATTAATATTCACCTTGAGGTATATGTTCCTACCCAAACTGCCTGTAACTTACATTCTTCGGATGGCAATATTATGATCAAAGGTTTGACAAACCGTCAAAGTCTACGTACCAGTGACGGAGATATTAAAATTATGCAAGTCAAAGGTGATATCATTGCCCGTACTTCTGATGGTAACATTACTTTTGAGGATGTGGCGGGTTCGATAGATTTAACCACTTCTGATGGAAGTATTCATGGAAATCTTACAGAACTAAAAAATAGCCTCAAGGCACGAACCAGTGATGGTAATATTAGAATCGCCTTGCCCAAACAACAAGGTTTAGACTTAGATATCCGAGGAGAATCATTGAATATTCCTTTACAAAACTTTAGCGGAAAAGCCACTAAAAAGCGTATCAATGGAAAAATGAACGGTGGAGGGAAGCTTATACAAATGAGGACTTCTGACGGACGCATAAAATTGGATATGTAAACATTACAATTATACTCATTTAAAAACCGTCTGCCTAAAGCATCAAACAGACGGTTTTGCTTTCATCACCTACCACCTAATAAGCTCATACAACTGCTCAATCATGGTAGTAATACGGTTGTGCATTTCACTATTAATATTACCCATCATTACTAAATGCATTTCCACTCCATCTAACAAATAATAAATATGTCTGGCTAGAGCCTCCGCATCTAAATGCTGCTTAATCTCTCCTTTATTTTGAGCTATTTTAATAATGTTTGCCCAGTTTTTGGTTTCTTGGACCACTTGTTTTTTCAACTCTTCGCGGGTCTCAGGGAAGTACTGTATGGTTTGAAAGACCAGCATAAAATAGTTTGCATCTAAGTCTTCCAACTCAGTGTGAGTCAACATCTTATCCATTACTTGTTGCTTATGGACAAGGTATGACTGAAAGTTTTCCATAAACGGCTGCTCTGCCATTACTCCCATATCGAGGGATTCATCCATCATAGAAAAGAAAAACTTATGTGCTGTAGCAAGAAATATTTCTTCTTTATTTTTAAAATGGTGGTATAACCCTCCCCTACTCACTTGGGCATTTTCCTGTAACTCCTGCATTGTTACTTCGCGGTAGCTTTTTTGCAAAAAAAGCCGGAAGGCTGTATTTAAAATATGTGTTTTGGTTTGCTCTGCTTTATTCACTCTTCTCTGTTATTTCATACAAAAAGCCGATTATTCGACATCTATCAAATAAAGGTAGGAAGTTTTACCTCAAAGCGAAATTTCCAGCACATAAGCTTATCCTTAATATACGGTGTTTACAGTTAAAAACAGTCGACAAAAAAAGGTTGAGACATTGCCTCAACCTTGTATATTTTTAATATTTATAAAGTCAGCTTTTATGTTTGACCTTCTTTATCAGCAGCATCCGGTTCATAGCCTATTCCTGAGAACAGGTGCAACATCAAAATTCTTGAGTAACGAAATGAGGAGGGAAAAGTAAGCAATACTACTACTATCACTACCATCACATATACCCAGACTTCTGGGTTATTGCCCAACAAATAAGTTGCTAAACCACATATAATAAAAGTAGCCACTGAAAATGCGTAACTAATGTACATAGCCCCAAAGAAAAAACCTGGTTCTACCTCAAACCTTACCCCACAAACTGGGCAACACTTGTGCATTTCACTGAATTTGTTGAGTCTGGCCCAAGGATATTGAAAGACATTGCCTTTACGACATTTAGGACATTTACACTGAGTAATTGCCTGAAATTTGGATACGTTTTGCATCACGACGTTTTTTACTGTGTTTATACCAAAAGTAAGCTATGCCCCCCAAAACCAAGTAGGGAAAAGCAGCCAGGTATAGTATACCAGCATTCAGCCCTGCTCCAATACCTGCTCCTTCGCTCATACTACTCTCAACAGTTGCCTGACACATAGCACATTGGGCTGCCGCTTTTTGGGTAACGAAAATAATTTGAATAGAAAATAAGGCAAGTAAAGTCAGTAATTTTTTCATATTTATATCAATTACGCTGGATAATAAGGGCTAATCATTAAATAAACCAATACCCCAGTAAACGCTACATAAGCCCATACGGGGAATGTCCACTTCACTATTTTTTTATGACGATCAATTTGCTTGGTAATAGCAAAGTATATGGCAAACAGCGCTAAAGGCACCACAAACAGAGATAAACCAATGTGGGTAATGAGTATTACAAAGTAAAAGTACCGAATTGCTCCTTGTCCACCAAAGGGCACTTCATGCCCCTGTGAATGGTATATTACATAAGATACCAAAAACAATGATGACAACACAAAAGCAGTCATCATAAACATTCGATGGTATTGTTCTTTCTTGTTTTTGATAGAAAAGAAACCACCTAGCAAACATATAAAAGTAGCAGAATTTAATATGGCGTTCAAGTGGGGCAAAAAAGAAACATTCAAGTTACCTAAACCACCCATTTTTCGCTGTAGATAAAATAGTACTGCCACTACCAGTGGAATCAGTATTGATACTGTCCAGATAACAGGCATAAAACGCTTGTTTTTTTCAGCAATCAACGCGTTAGTCATATTTATATATTTATTAAATCATCAATCAATCTTTATACTCCTGAAGTAATACTTTAATCTCTAAGATTAACTTGTCTACCTCGTCTCGGCTAACCCCATTGTAATACCCTCTTATTCTGCCCTTATGGTCTACCAATATCAGTCTTGAACTGTGGAAATAGTCAGGGGTTACCTCTTGCCCTTCGTCTCCTACAGGAATTTTGAACCCTTTGACCCCTAAGTTATATATTTCGTGTTTATTCCCCGTCAGAAAGTGCCACTGTCCAGAGATTGCCTTATATTGATCGGCGTAGTTTTTCAATACTTCTACCGAATCATGTTCAGGGTCAATCGAAAAAGAGAGAATATTTATCTCTTTATTGTCTTTAAATGCATTCTGCACTCGGGTAAGTTGCGAGGTCATTTTAGGGCAAATACTACCACAACGTGTAAAGAAGAAATCAGCCACATATATTTTGCCTTTTACATCTTTGTTAGACACCTCTTTGTTGTTCTGATTAGTAAACTTGAACGGTGTAATGGTATGGTATATAGAGTCAACTTTCCATTGACCGTTTACTTTTACAGAATCTACCCCCTGTGGATAAAATATAGTCAACTTATACTTGTTCTCACCGAATGTTCGCAAGACAGAAACAAAAAACTGGTAATACCAATAGAACTATTAGTAAACCAGTTTGTTAAATTTCGCATATATTAAATCTTTGAGTTTAGTTATTCAAATACGAAAACCGTTCATTAACTCAAATGTTTAAAGGCGTAAGGTAAATACAGATTCACCCTCAACCATCATTGCAAGAATAAACCAGGCAACAAAGATCATTGGGAGAATGATGCTCCAAGCCAAGAATTTTACTTCATGCCCTAAGTGCATAAACTCAGCCACAATATAAAATGCTTTTACAATTGTCAAGATTACAAACACTCCCACTCTCCACATAGAAGGAGGAAATACAAATGCAATCACAAATTCTAAAGCTGTAAGGCCTAACAGTATCCAGAAAACCTTCCAAATTTGTTTGGTTTTAGCCTTTGGAATCTCACCAGTAGATGTCTCGTGAACGTTTGACATAATATCTATATATTTAAAATCTTTTTTTATTTCCTACTTTATTTAAAACACTGTTAAACAAGGTAAAAGAATGTAAATACGAATACCCATACTAAGTCTACAAAGTGCCAGTATAAACCAACCTTTTCGACCATTTCGTAGTCATTTTTACGGGCATAGATACCCATTACAGTATTATAAAAGATAATAATGTTGATAATCACTCCACTCAATACGTGTGTTCCGTGAAAACCTGTGATAAAAAAGAACAGGTTAGCAAAAGTCGTAGGACCATATTGGTTTTCAGATAAGCCTGCTCCGTAGATAACTTCACCGAGGTTTCTTCCATCCCCGGAAGTCCGCAGCGCTCCCCCACCGTCGGTACCGACTATAAAGTGAGCCCACTCCCAGGCTTGGCTACCCAGAAACACAATTCCTCCGAGAATCGTCCAGAGCATCCATTTTTCTACATCTCGCTGGTCTCGCCTATGACCAGCCTCCACCGCCAGAACCATTGTCACACTACTCATAATGAGAATAAAGGTCATGATACCCACAAAGACCAATGGAAGCGACTTTCCGTGTAAGAAAGGAACAGCCTCAAATACTTTTTCAGGTACTGGCCAATATTTTTGGGAAAAATAAAATTCTCCTTTTTTGGTTACTGCTACACCGTTTTCCATTACAACGTGGGCAGTTGGAACATTGAGCCCATATTGTTCTACTTGATATGTTTGCTCGTAGCTATAACCCTCATGGCTATAACGGATCATACCATAAGAGATCAGTAATGCAGAAAATGTAAACGCATCGGAAAGGAGGAAAAACCACATCATCAGTTTTCCATAACGAACACCTCCAAGTGGGCGATTACCCCCACCCCAGTCAATCCCTTTTTTCTTCTCGTCTGCTGTTGCGACTGTTGCCATAATTTTCTCGTGTGATTATTAAACTTCTTTTAGTGATTCAATAATAAAAAGCCAAACAAATATAGCCAAAGAATGTCTAAAAAGTGCCAATATGTAGCACACATTTCTATTCTGGCCAATCTTTTGGAATGTATTTTTAATCTAAAGGTTGATACTAATACTATAGCTAAAAAGACAATCCCGCTTATCAAGTGAACCGCGTGTAAACCTGTAATTACATACAGGAATGATCCGGCAGGGTTAGATTGCTCACCAGCAAACCATACGCTTGAGGCTACTAAATCTTTCCAGGCATACAATTGCCCCACTAAAAATGCGAAACCTAAAAGAGAAGTAATGACTACCGCTATTTTAAGCAAATCTATGTTATCTTTTTTCGCTAAAATTAAAGACCAATGCATAGAAGCACTGCTCATTAATATAATGATGGTATTTACCCAAAATAGATTCGGCAAATCAAACTCTAACCAGTTACCTTCGGCTCTACGTACTATATAAGCACTGGTAAATGCCGCAAATAACATGATTATAGAAACAATAAACAACCACAATGCAAACTTTTGAGGGTGCATTGATAGTGTCTCTTGTGGTTCTTCTATAAAATCGGCTTTATTATCCAATGTGTTTCCTGCTATCATATCTTATCAATCAAAAATGCAATTTGTACAACGGGAAGGTAAATAAACGACCCGAACATAATGCGTTTAGCCTGTTGTTTTGCTAGTTCTGCATCCCCTTTTGATGAACATATCTTTAATAACTGTAATGCAGGCACTAAAAATAAAATGCCGCACCCAGTTGCTATAACTCCTGCTGTTAAACCTGTAATACCTACTTGTGTGGGTAACAACCCCATAGGAATCAGGAACATTGTGTAAACAGCTATTTGAAATGCAGTGCTTACATCTTTGCCTTTTTTGGAGGGTAACAGTTTGAACCCTGCTTTCTTGTAGTCATCGTCCAGTACCCAAGCAATTGCCCAAAAATGAGGGAATTGCCAAATGAACTGAAACGCAAAAATAATAATGGCTTCATAACTAATGCGTCCAGTTGCCGCCACCCAACCCAACATAGGAGGTAGAGCTCCGGGGATAGCTCCCACAAATACAGCTATAGAACCTACTCTTTTAAGTGGTGTATATACAAAGCCATATAGCAACATTGAAACAAATGCTAAGGCAGTAGTTAGTATATTGGTATAGCTAAGCAACAAAAACAAGCCGCCTATTCCAGTAATAATTGTATAGAAAATGGCCTCGTTTACTGTTACTCTACCTGAGGGGATTGGTCTGTTTTGAGTCCGGTCCATCATTCGATCCAAATCTTTTTCTATGATTTGGTTGATCATAATAGATGCTCCTGACACCAAAAAACCTCCCATTGACAAGCTAATAAAGGTTGCCCAGTTGATGGTTCCTTCGAATGCCAACAGGTACCCAAATGCTGCCGAAAAAGCTACAAGAAATGATAATCTCGGCTTTAATAGCTCAGTATAGGTTTTAAATTTTACCAATACTGAGGTTGATGTATTAATGTTTGTCTCAGTTGTTATCATTGCGAAATTAGTTGCTCTTGAGAAAGTTCTCCCAACGAATTTACTCCCTTCTTCACAAAAACTCTCTCATAATTAATCGCCAGCAATAAGAAAAATTGAATGCCTAGCACTAGTGAACCCAACAATAAATGAATGGGCTGCAAGAATGCAGGTATCCCGAAATAAGCCATTGCTATTCCAGTAGCGACTTCACTAATTATTATCAAAAACAGGTATATTGTATATTTAAATACAAAATGATTTCTTTCTTTAAGTTGTGTATAAAGTAAATAAACCAAATACACGTGGGTTAGAAACACTAACCAAGAAAATGAGCGATGGATGTAAAATGTCATCCCTAAGTTATCTACCCATAAACCTCGCTGAGCTTCTCCCATATTTCGGGCAATCAAATCTATTGCCTCTCTCACTTGTGTCCCCAGCACTACTTGTATAAAAGACAAAACCAAACTTAAGATAATGACTTGGTTGATTCGTTTTTTATTTGCTATAGGAGTAGTTTTCCAAACTACTTTAAATCCTCTAATAATGGTGTATATTAACAAAAACACAATGGCAAGTGCCAAAACCATGTGAATGGTGATCATAGAAACTGCTAAATCAGTAGCGACTACTTTTGCACCTATCCACCCCTGAAATCCTACCAGCAACACACTTGCAAAGCTCAAAAAAACAATGCCTCGATCTAATTTCCAATAAGTAAAGGAAGCGATGAAAGTTGCAAATATAAGTAATCCGATCAATGCTCCAATCAATCGATTAATATATTCTATCCAGGTCTTTATAGGGTTAAAATCTGCAATTTCTTTTCCCTGTACTTTGAATTTTTCTTTATAATTTTTTGGGAGTTGGGATACCTCAGTAGGAGGTATCCAACTTCCAAAACACTTTGGCCAGTCAGGGCACCCCATGCCAGCGCCAGTGGTTCTGACGATGCCCCCAACGGCAATCAAAAAGTATACAGCAACAATAGTTACAATTCCCAGTTTCCTGAAAACCTTATGTGTGTTTTTATTGCTCATTTATCGTTATTTCATCCTCATTATTCCCTCCACGCTCCAACATTTCTTTCTCGTGTGGCAAGTTAGAATGTGGTGTTTGAGATAATGGAATATGTTGAGGAATAAAATCTCCAAATCCGTCTTCTTCTGAGTTTGGTTTACTGTAATCGTAAGGCCAACGGTATACCTGAGGAATCTCTCCTGGCCAGTTCCCATGTCCAGGGTTTACAGGAGTAGTCCATTCAAGTGTAGTTGATCCCCAAGGATTTTCAGAGGCTTTTCTACCTCGGAAAATGCTATATATAAAGTTGAATACAAATACAAACTGAGAGAATACAGTAATGATTGCTGCAATACTAATGAAAGCATTCAAATCAGTAAATGATTTTGTAAAGTCAAAGTTAGTAAAAGCATAATAACGACGAGGGAAACCTGCAATACCGATGTAGTGCATCGGGAAAAACACAAGGTAGGCACCTACAAATGTAAACCAAAAGTGGATATACCCCAGCTTTTCGTCCATCATTCGCCCAAACATTTTTGGGAACCAGTGATACACACCTGCCATCATTCCAAAGAAAGAAGCACTACCCATTACAAGGTGAAAGTGAGCTACTACATAGTAGGTATCGTGCAACTGAATATCCATTGCGTTGTTTCCAAGTATAATACCTGTAACCCCACCCGAGATAAACATTGATACCAGTCCAATAGAGAACATCATGGCTGGGGTAAAAATGATATTACCTCTCCATAATGTAGTAATATAGTTAAATGATTTTACTGCTGATGGTACTGCAATAATTAATGTAAGGAACATAAATACAGACCCTAAGAATGGGTTCATACCAGTCACAAACATATGGTGTGCCCATACAATAAATGATAGGACAGCAATACCTAAAATAGAACCAATCATTGCTTTGTAGCCAAAAATAGGCTTGCGGGCATTGGTTGCTATTACTTCAGAAGTAATACCCAGTGCAGGGATCAATACAATGTATACTTCGGGGTGTCCTAAGAACCAGAACAAGTGCTGGAATAGTACAGGACTACCTCCTTGGTGGTGCAAAGCTTCGCCTGCTATATATATTTCAGACAAGAAGAAACTTGTCCCTAAACTTCTGTCAAAAATCAACAGCAATGCTGCTGAGAATAACACAGGGAATGACAACAGACCAATGATAGCTGTAATAAAGAAAGCCCATATAGTCAGCGGCAAACGAGTAAAAGACATTCCTTTTACTCTTAGGTTAATTACAGTGGTTATATAGTTTATACCTCCTAATAATACTGAGATAATAAACAAAGCCATGCTGATTAACCACATTGTCATACCTGCACCTGAGCCTGACATTGCCTGAGGCAAAGCACTTAGTGGTGGGTAAATAACCCAACTACCAGAAGCTGGTCCTGTTTCTAAAAAGATAGAAGCAAACATAATTACACTTGATCCAAAGAAGAACCAATATGAAAGCATGTTCATAAAACCTGACGCCATGTCACGGGCACCAATCTGCAAAGGAATAAGGAAGTTACTAAAAGTACCACTCAGACCTGCAGTCAATACAAAGAATACCATAATGGTTCCGTGCATTGTAACCAAAGCAAGATAAAACTCTGGTTCTAGCTTTCCTGCTTCTGTAATCCATCCACCCAAAATAGGGCGAAGAAACTCCATGCTCATCTCTGGAAAACCAAGCTGTAAACGGAAAACAAGTGACATAAGTCCTCCTATTACCGCCCAGAAGATTCCAGTAAATAAAAATTGTTTTGCGATAACCTTGTGATCTTCGCTAAAAATATACTTTGAAATAAAGCTTTGGTCATGGTGATGGTCGTGGTCGTGTCCATGATCATGAGCGTGATCGTGACCTACCTCCTTGATTGCATCACCTTGATTATGATTATCTGCCATAATAGTCAATTCGCTTTTTAATGTTTACAAGTCTAGTCAATTTTAGCGTGCGCTGTTTTTTCTTCCTGCTTTTTGCTGGCAAAATTCTTTTTCTTGCGCAGCCATTTTAAATCTCTCCCTTTATACTCAGGGTTATCCTTGAGGAAAGGAGATTGAGATGCGTACCATTTCTTATACTCAGCTTCTTCAACAACCTCTACCAACAAGCGCATACTGTAGTGCCCCTTTCCGCAAATCTCTGTACAAGCAATCTCGTAGTTAAATTTAGGGTTGCCTAATTCAGATCGCATTTGTGCAGTTGTTTTAGTTGGGGTAAAATGAAACTGGGTGGGCATCCCTGGTACAGCATCCATTTTTAAGCGAAAATGGGGTGCAAAAACACTGTGCAACACATCTTTAGCTCTAATCTTAAAAAGAATTGGACGATTTACAGGTAATACAAGCTTACCACTCACAAAGTCATCGTTTGCATCTTTGTGTCCAAAGTCGATGCCTAATTCATTGGTGGCATCAATCAAACGATAGTCATAATTACCCATTTTCTTATCCTTGCCAGGATAACGGGTTTTCCAGGCAAATTGCTGCCCTACTATTTCTACAACTTCAGCATCTTTTGGAACTTCTCCCATAATGTCCCACCACACTTTATTACCATAAAATACCAATACAGTAAGTATGATAGCAGGAGTAATTGTCCAAGCTATTTCCAGTTTATGATTTTCAGGGAAAAACGATGCCTTGTTCTCTTTTTTGTACCGATAACGGAAAGCAAAGTAAAACAACGCTGCGTTAGTAATCACAAACATTATTAAGATAACTACAGTAGAAGACCAAAACAAACTATCTGTTTGTTGTCCGTGTATAGAGGATGCTTCAGGTAAAAAATTCTTGGCAGCCTCTCCTGAATACCAAATTGCTGCGATTACGCCTATTAGGGGGAAAATCCACATCAAGTTAGCATTCAGATTGTTAAATCCGTCTACTTTTTCTTTATGCTCGCCTTTTGCAACAGATACTAACCTTTGGATTCTGAAAAGCATTAACAGAATCACGAAAATTAATACGATTGCAAGACCCAATATCAAGTTAGCCATAAGATCAATCTATTATTTATCTGTTTGGTTCTATAAAAATTCGTTTAAGGTAAATGTTTAAATATTGTGGTGCAAACTTTCCTCAATCATTGGGTGGTTTTTAGGGATAATGTTAGCCTTCGCCAAAGCAGCAGCTGTTACCCAAATAAAACCCGCAATAAATAAGATTACCGTACCTATTTCCACCAATCCAATACCACTATGTTTACCTACTGTACCTGGCATAATCATCATATAAAAATCTAACCAGTGACCAAAGATAACCCCAACAGCCGCAATCTTTACAAGTAAAGTTTTTCTTTTGGCTGCTCTTGGCATTAAGAACAAGAACGGGAAGGCAAAGTTGATAATGATATTAAAGAAGAACAAGAATTTGAAATCTTCCATCCTGTGGAGGAAGTACACAGTTTCTTCAGGAATGTTGGCGTAATAGATCAACAAGAACTGAGCAAACCATATATATGTCCAAAAAATACTAAATGCAAAGATAAATTTACCTAAATCATGAATGTGATTTTCATTTACATACTTGAAGTACCCATGGTCTTTAAGCACCACTACATACAGCGCCATAGCTGCCAAGCCTGTAACAAACCAACTGGCAAATGTATACCAGCCAAACATTGTACTGAACCAGTGTGCATCGATTGACATCACCCAGTCCCAAGCAGCAGTAGAGGTTGTAATGGCAAATATCACGATAAAGATTGCTGCATAAACACCACTTTTCTTATGAAAAACAGGGTTTTTAGTGTAAGCATAAAAATCGTTTACCTCATCTTCTTTCAAAGACATTTTGCGTAATAACACGTATAAAACGTACCATAAAACAAAATATAAAACGGTTCTTATTACGAAGAAAGGTGTATTCAAATACCCTTCTTTGCCTGCAATGATTTTATCATATTTAGGGCTATTAGGGTCAAATAACTCGTGGTGAGTCCAGTGAAAAAGGTCATGACCACCTAGGGCAAATACTGCCAATAGGATCACACCGGTAATTGGCAAGAATTTACCAAAAGTTTCGGGAATCCTTTTAATCATTGTTGGCCATCCAGAAAGTGCCAGGTAGTTGAATGCAACAAAGAAAACCCCTACCAGAGCAATGCCAGTAAAAAATACACTGTCATGCCAAAGTACAGCATACAGGCGTTTGGTCCAGTGGAAAGCACCGTGTCCACCTTCGTCTCCACCACCTCCGGCACCATGTCCTTCGGGAGCGTGACCTCCACCGTGATGTTCGCCACCAAGCCCTATGCCTTGCGTCCATAAAATAATCCCCACTATCAGCAAAGCAGCTCCAACTACTATAGCAGTCATCAGCTGTTTACGCAGTTTCGGGGTAAATTCAAAATTCTTTTCCTGCGACAAGTCTGAAAGCGTAATATGTTTGTCTCCAGCCATAATATTATAGATTCTTTTAAGCTTTTCTTCTGTTTATTATGATGACACTGCTATTAATGTCCTTTATTTTCAGGTTCAGTTTTCTTAGCCTCTTTTTTAGCAGTACTATCTGTTTTTGTATCCTCGTCTGTCTTTGCCTTTGGAGCTTTGTCGTCAGAGCGATTATTAGCAACTGCTTCGTGCAAACGTCCTTGCAACTTATGAACATAATAAGCGATTTTCCAACGTTCTTCAGGAGTCACAATTTGCTTGTGAGGCCACATACGCCCTTTACCGTGTGTAATCACGTGGAAGATATGCCCACTAGTATTTGTTTTTTGGGCACCAGCTGTGAGATTTGCCACCCCTTTGTACTGATCGTTGACTTTTCCATCGCCTTTACCAGTAGCACCATGACAGTGCTGGCAATAACGCTCGTACAAAGGCTGGCACTCTTCGAGTACATATTTATCAATAGCCGCAGAATCTTTAGGCAAAGCCAAAGGATTGCTTACTTTTGATGCCATTTTCAAACCTTCTTCGCCTGCTGGGAAATTGTAAACCAACAATGCGCTTCTTTCTCCCTTATCATTCTCTACTGTCATGTTATAGTGTCCTTTACGAGCCACAGTTCCTTCAGGTGGCTTGCGCAAGTTCATTCCAGTAGGGTTCAAAGGATTTTTCTTCACCTGTGTATATGGCTCATAAGGAATAGACACATACATTTGAGGCGCATATTCTGTTCCTGGACTGTTGGGGTTTCGAGAGCAAGAGCTCAAGACCATCACAGTCAGGACTAACATCAACGGTATATATTTTTTTGATCTAAGTAACATCTTTGCAATTTTTTAAAGTAGAAATATTCACTAATTATCTGCCATTTATACTTTTATAAATCCACTTCTTTGGGTTCTTCGGTCACACCATTTTGTTTCAAAATAGCCACAATGTCTTCTTTTGAGTGTTTGGTGTTTTTGTCCAAGTTAATCGCCATTACGTGTTTGTCATCTGTACTTCGAGGATCAAACATTATAGCTTTTTTACCAGGACCAAGCCCACGAGATACCAGAAATGTACCTACCATACCCAATGCAGAGATTAATACTGTAGATTCAAATGTAACTGGAACAAAGTTAGGTGCAGGTAAAAAATCTTTACCCCCAATATCCATTGGCCAGTCAAAGCCCAGCATATAGCTAATCATTGTAATTGCCAGGGTAGTACCAGTAGCTCCAAAAAGGAAAGCTGCTTTACCTAGTCTTGTTCTTTTATAACCCAGGTAAGTATCCAGGTGGTGAACTGGATAAGGAGTATATACATCGTGGATTTGCACACCTTCTGCACGTATTTTTTTTACCGCAGGCAACAAAACATCTTCGTCGTCAAATACCCCTACTATATATTTTTTAGTTTCTGCCATATCTTTAATCAATCGTAAGATTTAGTATTTTGGATCTTTTGAATAATTATGACTCACTTATTATTTATCATCACCCTGATGTGTATCACTTGCTACACTCTCAGCAGAACGCGCCTGAACTTTCTCAAGAGTAGTTTGAGAAGTAGACTTTAGTACTGCTTTTACCTCTGCCATATTAATTACCGGCAAAAATTTAGCGAACAAGAAAAACAAAGTAAAGAATAAACCGAAAGTGAATATATAATCTCCTAAATCTACCCAGGTTGGATAGAACATAGCCCAGCTTGAGGGCAAGTAATCTCTGTGCAAAGAAGTCACAATAATTACAAATCGCTCAAACCACATACCTATGTTTACCACAATAGACAGGATAAATGTAACATAAATGTTACGACGAAGTGATCTAAACCAGAAAAATTGAGGAGAAAGTACGTTACAACTCATCATGGCAGCATACGCCCACCAGTAAGGTCCAAAAGCACGGTTAATAAATGCATAAGACTCATACTCTACCCCTGAGTACCAAGCAATAAAAAACTCAGTCAGGTAAGCAATACCTACTATAGAACCTGTTAGAACAATTACCTTATTCATAGATTCGATGTGCTCAAGAGTAATATAAGCTTGTAGTTTAAATACGTGGCGAGTAATTAACATCAAGGTAAGTACCATTGCAAAACCTGAGAAGATCGCACCAGCCACAAAGTATGGCGGGAAGATAGTTGTGTGCCATCCAGGAATCAATGAGGTGGCAAAGTCCATACTTACAATGGTGTGTACAGACAGTACCAGCGGAGTAGATAAACCAGCAAGAATCAAAGCTACTTCTTCGTATCGTGCCCAGGTTTTGGCTGAGCCGTCCCAACCAAAACTTAGTATACCATATACAAAAGCTCTAATTTTATCACCACGGGCAATGGCTCTTTCGCGGATAGTTGCTAAATCAGGAATTAATCCTATGTACCAGAATACTACAGATACAGTAAGGTAAGTACTAATTGCAAATACATCCCATACAAGTGGTGAGTTAAAGTTTACCCACAACGATCCATAAGTATTTGGTAAAGGCAATGCCCAATAAGCCATCCAGGCACGTCCCATGTGCATTAAAATAAAACTACCTGCACACAATACCGCAAAAATGGTCATTGCTTCTGCCGCCCGGTTAATAGATGTTCTCCATTTTTGGCGGAATAAAAGCAAAATTGCAGAAATAAGGGTTCCAGCGTGACCAATACCTACCCACCATACGAAGTTGGTAATATCCCACGCCCATCCAACGGTTTTGTTTAGTCCCCATTCTCCGAGACCAAACCACCAAGTGCGGTATAATGTATAACCACCCCAACCTAAGGCTGCTAATGACAACAGCATAGCCAATAACCAGCGGGGGTTTGTAGGTGGAGCCTCCACCTGTCTACAAATATCCTCAGTAATATCGTGATATGTAGTTGCTCGTTTCTGTCCGTTTTCCTCTTTTTTTAATACAAGAGGGGCTCTTACCGGTGATGTTACTTGCATATGTATTTGGCAATTATTAGTTTTTTCAAAATTAAGAGGGAATTGGTCAAAAGACCAATTCCCTAATTATCTATGCTTTTTTCTTTCCTTCTTCAGATTTCTTAATAATATCCTCAACAAGTTCGTTTTCATTGTTGCGAATCTTAGTAAGATAAGAAACTTGTGGGCGAACATTGATGACTTCTAACACGTGGTATGCGCGGGGTTCAGTAATTACCCACACTTTTTCTTTTTCCTTACCACGGGTTTTCTCACGATCCTGAAGGTTTAGGAAGTGTTTATCATGTCCCTGATCTCCTTCTTTTTCCTTTTTATGACCGTGTCCCTTAGTCAGCTCTCCTTCTTTTTCTTGCTCTACTTCTTTGATTTTCAACATTTTAAAGATATTGCTATCTTCGTTGTTCATATCTCCAAAGGTGATGGCCTGAGTAGGGCAAGACTGCGCACAAGCAACGTTGATATCTTTATCAGTTGGGCGACGTTTTTCTTTCTTAGCCTGAAGTTTACCTGCCTGAATACGTTGTACACACATAGAGCATTTTTCCATTACTCCACGAGAGCGTACTGTTACGTCAGGGTTCAATACCATTTTACCTAAGTCACTTGACTGTGAGTAGTTTACTTCTGTAAAACGCTTATCATCAAAATAATTGAACCAGTTGAAACGACGTACTTTATAAGGGCAGTTGTTTGCACAGTAACGAGTACCAAAGCAACGGTTATAAGCCATTTGGTTCAAACCTTCGGTACTATGGGTAGTTGCCAATACCGGACAAACTGTTTCACAAGGTGCATTATTACAATGCTGACACATCATAGGTTGATATACTACCTGAGGATTCTCAGCCGCTTCTTCCATTTTCTGGTAGTCGCTTAGTCCTGGGGTAGTTTTTTCATCCAAAATAAACGATGATGTGTAATAACGGTCAATGCGAATCCAGTGCATTTCACGTCGGTTTAGTACTTCTTGCTTTCCAACCACAGGAACATTGTTCTCTGACTGACAAGCAATAGTACAAGCTCCACAACCAATACAAGAGTTAAGGTCTACAACCATCCCCCATGAGTGGTTTGGATATTTGTGGTTTGACTTCCAAAGTGTCATATCATAGGGCTTTCTTTCTTTGCCTTTGAAGGTCACTTTTGGATAAGTTCTACCAGCGTGGTTCTCTTTTTGATATTCTTTTAAAGTTGCTCCTTGTACAATATCACGCCCCATAATAGTATGGTGTGTTTGTATTTGAGCAATTTCCATTTTCTTTTCTGTCTTAGTAATAGAAACCTTTGGGTTACCCATTACTACTACACCGTTTTTCACTGTGGCAAACGGATAAGCATCTTGTCCACCCCAGGTTTGTTTACCAAAAGCAATCGTTTCAGCTTCACCTTTCCCCACTTTTCCAATCTTGGTGCGTCCATAACCTACCGCAAGCGACACCGTGCCACGAGTTTGTCCTGGTTGTACCAATACTGGAATTTCAATGCTTGCTTTTCCAGCAGTAAGCTTTACAATATCTCCTTGCTTAAGCTTTTGCTCTTTGGCATAAGCTAAAGGAACCGCCAAATAGTTGTCCCAACAAGCACGAGAGATAGGGTCTGCCATTTCTTGCAACCAAGGGTTGTTTGCCTGGTAACCAGAACCAATAGAGATTTTTTCGTACAAAGAAAGCTCTATGTCTTTGCTTGATGCGGTATAGTTACTAGCCACAGCTGACATCGCTGCACTTACATTTCCGCTAAAGTTTACAGATCCTCCTGCAACAATGGTAGGGGTCTCTGTTTGGGTAGAATCGGTAGGTGTTTGAGGTTTTGGAGTAGCTTTCTCAGTTTTTGGTGCTGCCTTTCCAGCAAATACACCGTCGTGCAAAGCATTTGTCCAAAACTTCTCAAAAGAGTTATGCTTACTTTGTTGGCTAAACAAGTTTTTCTTCCAGTAATCACGAACGTAATCATAGAAAGAGGCTTTTTTGCCTGTCCACGCCAACAATGTCTCTTGAGCCGCTCGTGTGCGGAACAAAGGACGAATGGTAGGTTGTTGTACGCTAAACATTCCTTCTACAGGCTCGGCATCACTCCAAGACTCTAAGAAATGATTATCTGGCATTATATAGGTACAAGCAGTGGCTGTTTCATCAGGTTTTGAAGCCAAAGAAACTCTTAATTTTACTTTTGACAAAGCAGCTTTAAGTTCTGCACCACGTGGGTGATTGTATACTGGGTTAGTTCCAAAGAAAATAACACCGTTTACGCTTCCACCTTTTACATCATCAATAAACTTGTTCATTTCTGCATCGTTTCCTTGCTGAAGGTTAGATGCTTTTGACATATCAATGGTTTCTCCGTAATTGCCTAACTTGTTGTTAATGTCATTTACCAAGGTTTGTACTGCTGGATCATTCAACCCACATACAACCAATGATTTGCCTTTATTTGCTTTTAGGTCAGTCGCTGCTTTTTTAATTTTCGCAACAACATCTTTGCTCAACCCTTTGGTATCGCCTCCGCCAGCAACTGCACTATGTAAGGCTGCCACCACTAGACCCAGTTGAGAGGGTTTAGTTGGCACACGGTAATCAGCGTTTGATCCGGTAAGAGATAAACGAGCCTCAAATTGATAGTGGCGTGACATGTCTGTCTTGCCCTGATTCAATTTACGGGTTTTAGCGTATTGGCGGGCGTGCCCTATAGGGTTTACCCAAGTGCCTAAAAAGTCAGCATCAATACTTACTATAGTATTGGCTTTGCTAAAGTCATAATTAGGTACTGCCATTTTGCCAAATGAATCTTTGTTTGCTTTCAAGATTCCGTAAGATGAATTGGTATCATACATTACGTGTTTGGCAGAAGGGTATTTAGCGATGAATTCTTTGATTGCTTCTTTAGTAGAAGGACTGATGATAGAGTGAGAAACTATGCGAATGTTACCGCTTAGTTGCGACATTACTTCTTTATCAATGTCTTCTATCTTTGCTTTTTTACCACTTTTTTGTGGGTCTTGGTAACGAGTGGTGTCGTACAGATCAAGCACTGATGCCTGGATACGAGCTGATGTTCCGCCCATACTTACAGGCGACAAATCATTACCTTCTATTTTTATAGGACGACCTTCGCGGGTTTTCACCACAACGCTGGCGTACTCATTTTCGGCAAAATAAGTAGAAGCATAGAAGTTGGGAACTCCCGGCTCTATGTCTTCTGGTTTGTTAAGGTAAGGGACAATTTTTTTGACTGGAGCTTCACAAGCAGCCAACGAAGCAGCTGCAATGCTGAACCCCATAAGCTTTAAGAAGTCTCTACGTCCGCCAGACATTCCTTCCTCTTCCTTTGTAGGACTTTTTTCGTTGATCGGCAAATACTCAGGAAATTCACTTTCTGCGTTTTTTACAAACTCTGTATCATTAGTGAATTCTTCTATGCCTCTCCAATATCTTTTATTGTTTTCCATAATTTAATGAATCTCTTCCTAAATGAAAATCAAGTTTTTAAGTGTAATTGGGATGTATAAATAAACCTGCTCTTAGTAGTGACACTTACCACATTCAAGCCCACCAATGTTTTCTACAGTGATTGGTTTTTTACTATCTTTCTGATGGATTTCCAGTAGCCTATCATAGTAAGCGTTTTTGGCTTTTCCATCACCCTTGTCTTTTGCACCTTCTACCACAGTTTTGCGGTGACAGTCGATACACCATCCCATAGTAAGTGGAGATTGTTGTTGAACAACTTCCATTTCCTTGATTTCACCATGACAAGTTTCACATTCAATGCCTCCTACAACTGTGTGTTGAGAGTGGTTAAAATAAGCAAAGTCTTGTAAGTTGTGTACACGCACCCATTCTATAGGCTTGTTGTTTTCAATAGCTGCATAGATTTTTTGCATACTTGGCGAACCTTGCTTTACAGCATTGTGACAGTTCATACAAATATTTGCTGAAGGAATACCTGCATTTTTACCTTTTCTTACTCCGGTATGGCAGTATTCGCAACCTATTTCGTATTGACCAGCGTGTAATTTATGTGAGAAAGGGATTGGCTGAGTAGGCGCATATCCTTGTTGTACACCTACCGAAAGTAAGGTGTCTAAACCTGCCTGAGCAAATACCAATAAGAAAATAGCCGCTACTCCTCCAAGCAATGCCGGGTGGCGTAGAACCTTTCCAATGTTGAATTTTTCGTGTAGAATTTCTTTGTCTTCTTCATCCAGTTTACCTTCATTCTCTTGTTGATTGAGGTACCTGCGCAATACCGAAATGATGAGGAAAAGAACCGCTAAGATAAGTATGAGAACAAATACTAATACTCCTAGTACCAGATTGAAGTAGTTAGACTGACCTCCACCTGCATTTGCAGTTGTTTGACCTGGCGTAGTTTGCTCATCTTTATTACCACCAGGCTTATATGCCTGTACATAAGCAAAGATGTTTTTAATTTCTTCGTCGCTTAGGTTAAAGCTCTGCATAGCAGTTTTGTTGTATTTGTTGTACAACTTCACCGCATAAGGGTCGCCGCTTGCAATTACTTTTGCTGAGTTTTTCACCCAAGGGATCAACCATTCCATTGAACGACGATCCATAATCCCTTTTAGACCAGGGCCTACTATCACATCAGCTCCGGGGCTATGACATTGCTGACAATTGTTGTCAAAGAGCGTTTTACCAGCCTCTACATCTCCTCCTCCACCAGTTTTGGTCGAGTCCTGTGCCCATAGAGCACCAGGTATCAACAAAAGCGCAAAAGCCCACACGCTTAAATATTTGAGATAGTTTAGTCGATTTTTTGAAAACATACCTAACTATTAAATCTATTGAGTTTCGCAATTATTCTCTTAAATGTTTTTCCAAAGTTAAGTGACCAAATTCTGTTTTGAATCTCTTGAACCTTTCAGGCAAATAATATAATTATTTTACTACCAGACAATATACTTACTGGGCAATAGTTATTATACTTATTTGCTTGAACAAGCCTCACTTAATTTTGGACACAAATCTAATGTACAAATGGATTGTATCAAAGATTTGTTTTTGAAATTTCCCTACAAAACTTCTGAGGCATGGGTAAACTAAAGGTTTATAAGCAGCTGTTTATCAACACATTACTAAATACAATTGTTAATGTGCTGTTAATTTAGAACTATTATAAATAACTAATTCTTGGCTAAGCTACTATCTTGCCTGTGTTTTGTCCAATAATGTGTTCAGCTAAATTTCAGTAAGATTGAGGTATAATCAAAACAGAGAAAAGGGGAAATGGTTTGAATACAAATGATATGATTTGGTGATTTGAATTTAGGGGGAGTATAGGATTTGATGACACTCATTTTCTGTTTTTGTAATTATTAAATATTACTGGTTAAATACGTAAAAATAAGTGTGAATTGGGGTAAAAAAAAGAGGTCGGAAGCGGATTCGAACCGCTGTACGAGCTTTTGCAGAGCTCTGCCTAGCCACTCGGCCATCCGACCTTTTTAGAAGTGCTTCCCAAAAGGGATTGCAATAGTACGCAATAAGATTTTATGTTCAAAATATTCCCTATATTTTTTAATAGAATTTCATAAAAAAGCTTTGCTCCTTCTTTTGCGAACTATCCAATTAATCCTTCAGTAACTCAAAGGTGGCTGAATATAATAGAACAAAACAAGCCTTGCCTCCGTCTTATTCTATTTAACTAACACAAAAGATCAAACATAATGCAAAGTAAATTTTTTATCTTATTACTATTTAGTATAGTGATCATAAGTTGTGGTACTAAAAACAAGCACACTGAAAACAGCACAAACGAAGATATTGCTACTGAAACAGCCCAAAGCGATGCTGAACCTGTCAACTTATTTGAACACCCAGATTTTGCTAAAAAATTTAATGCTTACATAAATTTTAGCAACCGCTTTCATAAAAGCGCTACCAAAAGCTACGAAAAATATCTCGCTTGGGTAGATAAAGCTAAAGGACCTAAATACGGCAAAAACACTCCACAAACGTTGTATGAGTTGCACGAGAGAAGCCTTGAAAAAGTAGCTAAAGAAGTGGATTTTGACCCTCAAATGAAAGGCATTGATCAACCTATGCGACAAGTTGTTGAAAAAGCTGACGCTTTATATCAGCTGATAAACACTGCTAACGGGTATTATGAAAAGGAAGATTATAAAGATGATGACTTTGCTAAAGGGCAAGTACTGCACCCTCAACTCATGAAAGCCTTTGAAGAGTATTTTGCTGCCTACGAAAAAATAAGCTTGCCATTTCAACAGTTACAAGATGAAACCTTTAGGTTTGATGTAGAAAAATTTAAAGCAAACGGACAGGCTATTCGCTATAATTTAATGATCAACCTCAAAAACGTGGAAGATATAGCCACACTTATTGATAGCCTGGACGGAAGCGACTTAAAAAAGGTTGACATGAAATCTTTAGACGAAAAGATGAAGGCCTTCAAGGAAAGTCATAATAAGCTGGAAAACCTACAAAACGATGAGGCACAACTTGAAAAAGCATTTGGCAATATGGCGGTGTTTAAAAGATCAAATTTGGATAGCTATGTAACCAATGGGGTAGACTTTATTAAAAATATTCGGAATTTAAAAGAAAGAATTAAAACCAATAATTTCAAATATAGCATTGTTCACCCTAGTATTCCTGATAAAGGTTCTCCAGCCAAGCTTTTCGAGTTATATAGCCAAATGGTTAACTTATACAATCGAATGAGTAGATAAAATTAATCTTTTGGGTGTAATCTAAGACAAGCTTTCGTAAAATGCAAAAAGCGTGGCATATTGCTATACCACGCTTTTTATATTTTATAACGAACAGGGATAATTAAGAGGCGTCACCGTCATTACTATCCATTTGCTCTTTTAAAGAAGACAAAGCTTCGATGTCGCCTAAAGTAGTTTTACTTTCAGCCACATCTTTTCCTTTCTTCTTTTTGTTTCCTGTATTGGCAGGAGCCTTTTTCTTTTGTTGCTCTCTCTCTTCCTCAGTTTCGTGAGTTCTTGCGTGAGATAAAACAATTTTCTTTTCGTCCTTAGAAAACTCTAATACGATAAAGTCAAGAGTTTCGCCAACTTCTGGTAAAGAACCATCTGCTTTCTTAAGGTGTTTCACTCCTACTGAACCTTCAATACCATAAGGAAGTTCCAAAATCGCACCTTTCTCGCTGCGAGACAAGATAGTACAAGGATGAACAGATCCGTTGGTAAAGATAGTAGCGAAAGTATCCCAAGGGTTTTCTTCCAACTGCTTGTGTCCAAGTGCCAAACGTTTGTTGTCTACGTCTAACTCAAGTACTACTACTTCTAACTCATCGTTTACTTTTACGAACTCAGAAGGGTGTTTCACCTTTTTAGTCCAAGACAAGTCAGATACGTGTACAAGCCCGTCAATACCTTCTTCAAGTTCGATGAACAAACCGAAGCTAGTTAGGTTACGAACGATACCTTTGTGCTTAGTACCAATCGCATAACGATCCAATACATCTTGTTTAGTCCAAGGGTCATCGGTCAATTGCTTGATACCTAGTGACATTTTACGCTCTTCGCGGTCTAAAGTCAATACAACGGCTTCAAGCTCATCACTTACTTTGATGAAATCCTGAGGATTGCGCAAGTGCTGAGACCAAGACATTTCTGAAACGTGGATCAAACCTTCTACACCAGGAATTACTTCCAAGAAAGCACCATAATCAGCTACATTTACAATGCGGCCTTTTACTTTTGTACCCACCTGAATTTCTTCTGGCAATGATTCCCAAGGATGAGGAGTAAGTTGTTTCATACCAAGAGAAATACGTTTTTTCTCATCGTCGAAATCCAACACTACTACATTCACTTTTTGATCAAGGTTTAATACTTCTTCTGGGTGGCTGATGCGTCCCCAGGAGATGTCAGTAATATGGAGTAATCCATCTACACCACCTAAATCTATAAATACCCCAAAGTTAGTCATGTTCTTGATAACACCTTCAAGTACCTGACCTTTTTCAAGGTTGTTCAAAATACGTGCTTTCTGCTCTTCGAGGTCTTTCTCAATAAGTACTTTATGTGAAACTACTACGTTATCGTTTGCGTAGTTAATTTTCACAACTTTTACTTCCATCTTCTTACCTACGTAGATGTCAAAATCACGGATTGGCTTCACGTCAATTTGTGATCCAGGCAAGAACGCTTCTATACCATAAATGTCTACAATCAAACCACCTTTGGTACGACGTTTTACAATACCTTCGATGATGGTATCTTCGTCCAAAGCCGCTTGAATTTTTTTCCAGGCAGTCAAAATTTTCGCTTTCTTTCTCGAAAGGATCAACTGTCCGTTAGCATCTTCCTGGTTTTCGATAAAAACCTCAACTTCATCACCAGACTTTAAATCAGGCATATCACGGAATTCCGACAAAGGAACTAATCCATCTGATTTAAAACCTATGTTTAAGATGACTTCTCTATCAACAATTTTTACAACAGTACCCGTTACTACTTCTTTTTCTTGTACTTGAGTAAGGGTTTCATCGTACATTTTTTCGAGCTCTGCTCGCTTTTCTTCTGAATAACCTAATCCGAAACTTTTAGTTTCTACATTATCCCAATCAAATTCTTCTGGAGAATTACCCATATTTTTGAATTATGGCTCTGTCATACATCTGCTCATAGAGCCATTGAGAGCAGATTTTAAGGTTTAACAATAAAATAAAAAATGCATTTCTGTTTAGCAAAAATGTTTCTAAAAAAACACCTGTGCTAAACAGAAATGCAAAGTTATAAAGAAAATCAACAACTATTAAACTTGTTGATTAATAAATTTTAAATCTTTTTCCTAAATATTGCTTCCACTCTTCATCTATGGCGCCAGAGAAATCTCTCAGGAACATAATAAATGAAGGTTTGAAAGGAGGTCTTTTAAGAGGCATGCTTGCTTCTTCAGGAGTTAAATCTCCCTTTTTTGAGTTACAACCTTTACAAGCTGTGGCGAGGTTGTCCCAAGTAGAACGTCCCCCTCGCGATTTAGGAATTACGTGGTCCAGCGTGAGGTCATAAGGCGACCCACAGTATTGACACACATTGCCATCTCGTTTAAAAATGTTTTGACGACTCAGCATCACTCCTCTATATGGAAGATTTACATATCGAAACAAACGAATAATAGATGGCATTGGATAAGTACTGGACACTGTACGCAGTGGCTGATCTTCATTTTCAGAAATCATCTCAGCCTTTTTCAAATAAACCAATATAAACGCCTTCTGTACCGTACATATTGTCAGTGCAGTGTAGTCTTGGTTTAAAATAAGAACCTTTCTTCCATTGAGACTCATCTTCCCTTGAATTTAATTTTTGGTAATAAATTGTGAACAAAGCACTCTGCTTTGGGTTGGTTTTGTAATGTGTTATGAAGTAGCACAACGTTCAAACATCTGGTTACCATCACTCTTTCAAGACAAGTCGCTCTAATAGCTCCTTAAATTACTTCAAAAACACGTGTATTTAAATTAACATTTACACATATTACACATGTTATGCTCCAAATAGCGACAAAATTATGATATATAACTCATAAAACCAAAATCAATTTGTCACTTTCAGCTCAGCTTAAAATTATATTTGTTCAATAAACCAGCGTAAAAGTAACTGTGATACGCTCATCATCTTATTTAAATCTAATTTACCAATGCTGCCAACCATTAGAGTTGAACCAGCCTTTGTTTCCCTATACGCCATCCATCTATGGAATGATCTGTTTTATAGAATGTGTGTAATGAGTATATTGTTTTTCATTTGCATTGTAAATACCCTTGCTGTCTAATATATCTATGCGTACACAATCATACGCATGTAACACCCACTGGTAAGGTTGCTTGGTTGCAGGATTGACTTCCAACTTTTGCCCTTCCAATATTGTGACAGTTTCTTCCATTTTTTGGGCAATTGCAGGAAAAGTTTTATATATGTCACTGATTATTAAAACAATACCTACGTGAATAATATTGTCTTTACGGGCAAAAAATACCAAATCTCCCGTTTTGGCTTCCGTCAGACGCGCTACTTTGGCACCAAATGCTGCTTGTTGATAAGCATCTCGTGGCAAAAAATATCCTCCTGCCTTGTATACCAATTGTGTCAAACCTGAACAATCTATGCCAAATATAGACTTACCACCCCAGAGATAAGGAGTACCTAAAAAAATAAAAGCTATCCATATTATTTGATGCTTGTCTACCTTATTTCGGGTATCCCTTATTTTGGCATTGTAGCACATTGTCTCCTCCCAATACAATTCACCTTTGGTATAAGTAGGTAAGGTAGAACCAAAAGACAAGGTATTTGTATAAACCGACTTGGTCAATAAAGCAAAGGCCTGGTCAACCATCAAATGTTGGGCTTGCTTTGCTTTTTGATAAAAAGCCTCAGACACTTCTTGCCAGCGACTGATGTCTACCCACCCACTGTATTCATCATAGTCGGCAATGATCCATACAAACTTATGATCTGCACTTACTTTGGTTACCTGGAATGTTTCGCCAAAAAGCAATTGGGTTACCTGCTCACTTTTGCTGGCAGGTGCTGCTCTTACCGGGATAATACCCAGATGGCATATTCCAAACTTATGTGTATATGTACTTTGTTCTGTCACAGGCAAAAAAAAATGTTGTCTGAAATCAGACAACATCCCTTAATTTATTTTGATAAAATTCTTACTTCTACCCTTCTATTAAGCGCTCTGGACTTTTCGTCTTTTTTACGACTCAGCGGACGTTTATATCCAAACCCTTTGAGTTTTACCCTTCGGTCGTTGATTCCTTTTTCTGACAAATATTTTTGTACAGACTTTACCCTTTGCTTAGACAAGTTCATCAGGAACTTCTTATTACCAAAAATTTCAGTGTGTCCTTCAAGGCGAATCCTCATAGTAGGGTTTTCTTTCATTGCTTTGGCCAGGCGATTCAATTCTGGATAAGATTCTGGCAACAAACGAGCACTACCTCTACTAAAGAATATATTGTTTAGCCTTACCAATCCGCCCGACTCTATAGGTACCAGGTACAAATCGGCAACAATTTCTGTATATTTAGTAATTCCTTTGAGGTCAATGGTCGTGTCTACCGATAAAAACCCCTTGGCTTCTGCCAATAATGCATACTTTTGCTCCAGAGGCAATACTACCTTGTATTCTCCTGTTTTGGGGTTTGACCGTCCCCTACCTACATTTTTTCCAGTAGACAAAATCTCGTACTCGATGCTTGCGCTGATAGGCTGTTTGGTTTTTGCGTTGAACACCCTCCCTTTTACCAAAGCTACTGGTTTAGGCTTGTTTGACTCTGACAAACTTACTCTAAAAATATCACCACTACCAGCAATTGAACGATGGTAAGTAATATAATAGGCAAAATCAGCCTTGGCAGGAATGCTAAAGTATGCATCCCATTTGCTGGTGTTAATCTCAGGTCCCAGGTTTTTAGGAGTACTCCAGTTTGACCAACTATCATCTAAACGACGAGTTACGAAAATGTCGTTTGAACCAAAACCACTAAAGCCTGAAGTAGAATAGTATAGTGTTACTCCATCAGCAGCCAAAAAAGGCGATGTTTCACTTTCAGCCGTATTTACTCTACTGCCCAGGTTTCGCGGCTTCGACCAGGTTTTACCATCCGAGTTTAAGAATGATACATAAATATCTTTACCTCCCCTTGTGTCGGTTTGTTGTATTGTCATTAACAATACCTTGCCATTTGGTGACAAACAAAACTCAGAGTATTTGTTGAGGTTTTTATAGCCATTAATAATTACTTTTTCGGGGCGAGTCCAATTACCATCTGCACCTCTACGGGTAATTGACAGACCTTTTACCAGTTTACCATCAGGACGGTATACATTGTTTAACAACATGGTATTACCATCGGGAGCAATAGAAAAAGACGAATTGTGGTGTTCGGTGTTAATGGGGGGACCCATATTTTTGGCAAGATCAAAGTTATTGTCAGGTCTTAGGTTGGCATACCACACATCTTGCTTGTGCTCTTTACCAATGTTTTGGGGGTGCTTGGCTCTGGTAAAATAGATAGCCGAACCATCAGGGGCTACTACAGGAGAAATCTCGTCATAGCGAGAGTTGATATTGGTACCCAGGTTAAGTGGTTTAGACTTTACATTTAATTTTTTTGCCAAATTAATTTTTGCTTGTACCGGGTCATTTGAATCTGAAATAGCAATGGCGTCTATCTGGTTATAACCAGGCACACGGGCAGTGTTTAAGGTAACTTTTACGCTTTTTACCTTATAGGCTGTTTTTTTAACAAAAAAATGAAAAATACGACCGCTTACTGTAAGTGGAGCAACATTGGTATTGCGATAAAGCAAATGTTCTCTGCCAGCCTCATCGTACACATATATATGAGTAATGGCTCCAGGGTTATGATTTTCGGCAATAGCCACCTGGCTTATTTGCATAGGGTTGGCAAAACCTACTTTGATCCACTCAGGGGTAGCATTTTTTGACTGAGCCGGTGACCAGGCACATTTGCTACTGCCTAACGCAGGTAATTTATTAGGGATGCCCAATGCTTGTTTTGCCCGAAACTGATGTGGTTCGGGTGACTTAGATTCTGGGTTTAATTCTCTACGCTCAGACGAAACACCCAACACACTGGATGCCCACTGAACAGTTTGAGCCTGTATGAAAGTAGTGGTGAAAAAAAATAAAACCAGTAGCCAAGTTTTTTTTGTAGTTAATAAGTACATCATACTTTAGGTTGGTTAGGCTATACCAAAAAATAAGCCTTTTATCAGTTTAAAAATTATTCAATCCACGTTGAAGGGATAGGATGTAATTTTAAATGTTACAAATACATATTTCAAGCAAAAATATACAATTCCTGATACATTTTGTAAAAATAAATTTACAATGCTTATAGAATGCTAAACTAAGCGGGTAAAGCTATAAAAAAGGGTAATGAAATCCAACTTAGCCTAAGCATTGTGGCATATATGCCCTAACAAAAATAATCTGATTTGTAATTATGTTTGTTATAAACACATTATTTTAACGCTTAGTATGTAACTTGTAAGATTACTTGCGTATTTTTTGGGTAGGTTGTTTTTCGAGGTCAAACAAATCATTTAAAACATCAATTAAAGATTCGGCATCCCCTCTTTTGCAGGCTGCCTTGAGCTGTAGCACCGGAAGCTTAATAATTTTTTGCATGAGGCTTTTGGTGATTTTTTCCAGTTTGTCCGACTCATTTTGAGTAAGGTCTTTCATATAACGTTCAAGCTCTTCCTGGCGAATTTGCTCAAGCGACATTTTTATTTTTTTAATGGTAGGCGACACTTCCATTTCTTTTGACCACTCACCAAACTCGGCTATAGCCTCATTGACAATTGCCTTTACATCAGGAATTGCCTGAAGGCGACGCTCAAGTGCCTTAGACGCTTTATTGTTGATATCATCAATGTTGTATACCACCATTCCAGCCAGATCTTCTATTACTGGCTCTACGCTTCGAGGCACGGCAAGGTCTATAAAATACTTAAACGAGTGTAGGTCTTGTTGGCTCAAACTCTCTTTAGTAATAAAGGGTTCGTTAAGGGCTACCGAAGAAATGACAATGTCTGCTTCCAGAATGGCTTGCCTTACATTTTCAAACGGTATCACCTTTGCACCACACTCCGCAGCAAGTTTTTCGGCTTTTGCCAAGGTACGGTTGCATATCGTAATATCATTGATAAAGCTGCCTTCCAACGACCGACTCACATCGGTACCTATTTCGCCTACGCCTAATACCAATACTTTAGGGTCACGAATGTCATTAGCAAGGTCTTCTATCAGTTCTACTGAAGCATAAGAAGTGGAGGCTGCCCCACTGCGAAAATTTGTTTCTTGTACTACTCGTTTATTAGTAAAGAAAATAGTGTGCAACAAACGGTGCAGAAACGGTCCGGCTGTACCTATATCGGCTGCCCACTGGTAAGCATTTTTTACTTGATTAGAGATTTGCATATCGCCCACCACCTGAGACTCTAACCCCATAGCTACACTAAATAAGTGATGTACTGCTTCTTGCGAATTGTTAAGGAGGGTAAAGTATTCGGTATAGTTTTGAATATGCGGGATATTCTTTAAAACGCCCAGTTGTTGAATTACTTCAGCAGAATAATCCTGTGACGAGGTATAGTACACTTCAGTACGGTTACAGGTAGACAGTACCAACATATCGGTCATGTCTTCCAACTCTCTAAGTTCACGCAACAAAGCCTTGCAATCATTTTCATTTAATGACAAAGCTTCACGAATATTGATTGGAGTGTTTTTGTATGATAATGTAACAGATTTGAAGTTGTTATACATATGAGCCGCACGATTATTTTTCACAAAAGTAATATCTAATTTTTCAACATAGAAAGTAACAGAGCCACACCCTACTAATTTAGATAGATTCCAAATAAGGGCTTGTGTTTTTTAGTCTTTAAGTTTGACTTATTAAAGATGTTGCAAGGAAGCCAATTCCCTCTGATAAGAAAATGATATATGTCAATTTTACTTGGTTTAACACCCTGAAAAGGCTTTAAGTTTGTTCGTTATGTACGATTTTATTACATCACCCACTGGTATTTGTCCAATCAATTGCCCTTTTGACTAGGCGCTTGGCAATGTAAATATTCGCATGTCCAAGTCTTTTTATTAGCTTTAATTTTGTATTTTATATTTACGTATACCATTTTAGTTTTGATATTTGCAGGCTCGACTCTTTCTTGAAGAAGCACACAGAGGTTTTATGGATATATACAACAACAAATCGAAGTTTAAGGTTGGAATAGTAGCTATTGCTTTGCTGCTTGCTGGGGTGTCATTATACTATACCAACACATTGGTAAAAAAACTTGAACAACGAGAGAAAAGGTTGATTGACTTGTATGCCAAAGGGCTGGAGTTTGCTGTAGATGAAAAAGTAGGGGATGAACTAACATTTTTGATGCAAGAAATAGTAGGCGCCAATAACTCAGTTCCTATGATTTTGACTGATGAGAAAGGTAAAATTATCAATTCACGTAACATAAAATTACCCAGCGAGCAAAATAGCTCCATCGAAGAACCCCAAAAGCTACTGTCGGTAGGCGAAGCACAAAAGATTGTCGAGCAAGAGGAAAAGATTCTTCAAAAAGAGCTTGCCATTATGAGAGAAGAAAACCTACCTATAGTAGTCTCATTTCTGGGTGAAAAAAACTACATCTACTACCGAAACTCTGACCTGTTAGAGCAACTCCGTTACTATCCTTATGTACAGTTTGTTGTCATTGTTATCTTTGGTTTGCTTACCTATATGGCATTTAACTATTCACGTCGTGCCGAACAAAACCGGATTTGGGTAGGGCTTGCCAAAGAAACTGCCCACCAACTGGGCACACCTATTTCGTCGCTCATGGCTTGGGTAGAATACTTGCGTCTGGATGAAACCGCTGACCCAATAGTAGCCGATGAACTCGAAAAAGATGTGCAACGTTTACAAATGGTTACGGCGCGTTTTTCAAGCATAGGCTCTGAGCCTACCCTCCAGCCAGAAAATATCTCAGTGGTGGTGCAAGGTTTTATGAACTACCTGCAAAGGCGTATTTCCAGTCAGGTAAAGGTGAGAGTAAAGGATTGGCTTCCTCCCGAAAAAATGGTCAACATGAACCGTTATTTGTTTGAGTGGGTCATAGAAAACATTTGTAAAAATGCAGTAGATGCTATGGCAGGCCGTGGAGAACTACGTTTGCGCTTACGCGAAATCCCAGAAGGAGACGTAGTAATTGACATTACCGACACAGGCAAAGGGATGAACAAACAGCAGGTAAAGCAAGTGTTTAACCCTGGTTTTACTACCAAAAAACGCGGCTGGGGGCTGGGGCTAACACTTGCCAAAAGAATTATTGAAGAATACCACAAAGGGCGTATTTTTATCAAAACCTCAGAGGTTGATAAAGGCACCACTTTTAGCATTATTCTGAAAGAAGGAATACCCGAAGAGGAATAAACTCACTTTTAACTTATTTTCAATATAATTTTACCTACGTTTTTGTTGGCTTCCATATAACGATGTGCCTCGGCAACCTCGGTCCAGTCAAACACCGAATCAATGACAGGTGCTATTTTACCTTGGGTTATTAATGGAATAGCAAACTCAGCCAGGTCTTGAGTAAGCTTTATTTGATAGTCTTGGCTACGTGCTCTTAAGGTAGACCCCATCACTGACAAACGTTTACGCAGCATTTTGGCAAGGTTAAACTCTGACACTTTGGTGCCCCCCATCAAAGCTAATATCACCATACGCCCGTCTACTGCCAGGGCTTCTATGTTTTGATGAAAATATGGTGCAGCAATAAAATCAATGACTACATCAACCCCTTTGCCTTGGGTAAAGTCAAGGGTACGCTGCTGAAAATCCTCCGTTTTATAATCAATGGCCAGCTCTGCTCCCAAGTCGAGGCAAGTTTGGTGTTTGCCCACTGAGGCAGTCACTACCACCCTGGCTCCCATTGCTTTGGCAAGTTGAATAGCCGCAGTACCTACCCCACTGGCACCTGCGTGCACTAGCACCGTCTCGTTGGGTTGAACACGGGCAAGCCAGCGTAACGCCTGAAATGCCGTCAGAAATACTTCTGGAATAGCTACAGCTTGCTCAAAAGTAAAACCTTGGGGCAAAGGCATGGCCATATATTCATGAATAACAGCATACTCAGCATAGCCCCCTCCCTGCACCAAACCAAACACTTGATCACCTGTTTGCCAACGACTTATGGCACTTCCTACCTCTACTACTTCTCCGGCAAGCTCAAGCCCCAAGATAGGGCTGGCTCCAGCTGGTGGTGGGTACACTCCTTTGCGCTGGAGAGTATCGGCACGATTGAGCGCTGACGCATGTACTTTTACTAATACTTCATTTTTTGCAGGGGTTGGCTTGTCCCACTCTCCCAACCTAAGTTGTTCGGGACCACCAAATTCTTTGATAACTACAGCTTTCATTTTTATTTTATCTAAATCGTAAAATTCATAGAATACCAAGCAAATCCACTCTGGATATTCGCAATCTAAGGTAGTTTTAACATATATTTGAACAAAATCTGTGAATAGTTTTCGCTGCTCACCTTGTGGTGGTCAAATACCAACACAGGAGGTGGCTTTACTGCATTTTTTTATTACCAAAATACTAAACAACTGATTTTCAGGCAATGTAAATGCATAACATCCTCTCTTATAAACACTTGATGAATGGTTCCTCAAATTTTTAAAAACTTGCTCCAACTGGTAGGTGGTGGTGCTATGGTGATGGTTATAATTGCCATTATCCTTTATTTACTTCAGGTTATTCCAACCAAAGCAGTGACAGGTTTTATTGTCTGGACGCTAGGCGGCGCCAGCACAGGGGCTTTATTAGGGCTAGTATATTCTCATATATTCAATAAATAATAATCATATAACAATGAAGCAACTATTCTTACAAACCTTTTTTTGCTTGACCTATTTTTGCTTGTCAAGTATTTGTGAAAAGGCAATGGCTCAAAAAAAACTGAGCATTGATCAAATCATGGAGGGGGAAAAATTTATTGGCTATGCTCCCTCAAGAATATTCTGGGCAGAAGACGGCAGCAAGGTTTACTTTCACTGGAACCCTAAGCAAGCTCCCCAAGGAGCACTGTACGGGGTAAAAATACGTGATGGGAAAGTAGTGGGTAAACCTGAAAAGATAAGCAAAAATGAACTAGCCAATATGCCAGACAGATTTGGCAACTACAACAAAGCCCGCACCCAAAAAGTGTATACTCAAAACGGGGATGTTTATTGGCATAAAAACGGTAAAATACGCCAGATTACCCATACTACAGCACAAGAAAGTAACGTGAGTTTTTCGGGGGATGAAAAGAGTTTGGTTTACCAACAAGGGAATAATTTATTTGAATGGAGCTTGAGCGATGGTAGCCTTAAACAACTGACTAACTTTAAATCGGGTAATCCCAGGCATAACAAAAAAACCAATAAGCAAGACCAATGGTTGAAAGACCAGCAAATGGTGCTGATGGATGTCTTGAAAAAACGCCAAAAAGAACAAGCATTTAGGAAAAAAAACCGACAAACTCCCCGTCCCAAACGCCCCAAAGTAATTTACCTCAAAGGCAAATACGTAAATAATTTGCAACTGAGTCCTAGCAAAAATTTTGTTACTTTTAGGTTGTCAAGTTACCCCGATCGCAAGCGTACCAGTGTCATGCAATTTATTACCAAATCGGGCTATACCAACCCGGTAGACCAACGCCCTAAAGTAGGCAGCCCCCAAACAAGTTATGCATTTGGTATATTTGACCTAAAGGCAAACAAGGTGAAAATGGTCGATTTTGAGCAATTGGCGGGCATCTATGATTTACCTGCTTATTATAAAGAATATGGTCGCAAACCTGGCAAGAAAAAAGCCCGAAAAGTAATTCCACACTCACCTATTTGGTCGGCAGATGGTAAAAAGGCAGTAATGGTCATTCGTTCGCAAGACTCTAAAGACCGTTGGATTGTGCTATTAAACGCCAGCACTGGTAAACTTAAACTCCTCAATCGCCAACGCAACGAAGCATGGATAGGTGGTCCGGGCATCAGTTGGAACTTTTTTATGGGCAATGTAGGCTGGATGCCCGATAACCAACGGGTATATTTTCAATCCGAAAAAACGGGGTACTCACATCTGTACACAGTCAATGTAAACAATGGCAAAACCAAGGCATTGACCCAAGGAAAGTTTGAAGTGACAGAGGCTTGGATTTCCAGGGATAAAAAATGGTGGTATTTACGTACCAACGAGGTACACCCAGGAGTCTACCATGTTTACAAAATGCCTTTAAAAGGGGGCAAACGTACCCAAATTACCACTAAAACCGGGTTCAACAATGTGACCCTTTCGCCCGATGAAACACAAGCAGCAGTGTTATACTCTAATACCAACACTCCGCCCGAACTCTACCTGATGCCCAATAAAGCAAAGGCTCAAGCAGTAAAAATCACTGATTCGCGCACCTCTGCCTTTAAACAGTATGCATGGCTTGCTCCTGAAATAATTAGTTTTAAAGCCCGCGACGGAGCGACTGTATATGCCAGGGTATACCGTCCAAAAACTGCCCCTAAACAGGGTAAAGCAGCTATTTTTGTGCACGGAGCAGGGTATTTACAAAATGCCCATAAAGGCTGGAGCAGCTACGACAGAGAGTACCTGTTTCATAACTTTTTGGTGCAAAATGGCTATACGGTTATGGATATAGACTACCGAGGAAGCAGGGGCTATGGCAGAGACTGGCGCACAGGTATTTATCGGCACATGGGTGGTAAAGACTTGACTGACAATGTAGACGGAGCTAAGGTATTGGTTGACCGTTATAACATTGACCCTAACAAAATCGGGATTTACGGTGGGTCGTATGGTGGGTTTATTACACTGATGGCAATGTTTACTACCCCTGATGTATTCAAAGCAGGTGCTGCGTTAAGGTCAGTTACTGATTGGGCGCATTACAATCACCCTTATACCAACAATATACTCAACACTCCGGTGCTAGACAGCATTGCTTATGCCAGAAGTTCACCCATTTATTTTGCCGAAGGACTCAAGGGAGCCTTGTTGATGTGTCACGGAATGATTGATTACAATGTACAATTTCAAGACATTGTACGCTTGAGCCAACGTTTGATAGAGCTAAGGAAGGAAGATTGGGAACTAGCAGTTTACCCTATAGAACGCCACAGTTTTGTAGAGCCTACCAGTTGGGCAGACGAGTATAAACGCATTTTTAAGCTGTTTGAGGAAAACCTGAAGTAAGAACTTGTTTTTAAATTGTTTTGGCTAGGGCAAACATCTCCAAACTGCCCACTTAAACACCCTTACAACCTCTACATTTATACGCTCCTATTTTTAAGTTTGTAAAGTAGAGGTTTTAATGTATTGCGTTTGTTAGATAGACAATGCCTATTTCTATACGAGTGGCACTTCCTTAATGCCGTACTCTTCTAACACTTGCTGTTGGCTCAATTCTTCAGGTTCACCATTGGCACCAGTGCGACAAAACCGGGTATAACTCAACCAATGTTTATTTCTTACAATGTTGGCAAGCTCAAGATCAGTCAAACCAGTGTAGGCAAAAGCAAATTTATCGATGCCCTCAATTTTAGGTTTACCATCACTTCGCGCAATTCGATTACAATCTGAGTACATGGCTGCCATACAAGTTTTGGCGTTGTAGTTGTCCAAAGAAAACATAATAAAACGTTGGGCTATAGCCTCACCACTCAACCCTAATGTGGGCAAACGATGAATAGTTTCGGCTGCCTGAATAAGGCTCAGCCGATTGTCTGAGGCCTTCACTCCTGGCTCTATATAACCTCGCGATGACCATATATGGTCGCTTATAAAGCGTAGTTTGCCAGCGTATCGCTCATTTAGCTTTTGTTGCAATGCCTTGTATACCCGGTTTTGCCTACCCAAAAACAACACCACCTCTTGCTTATCAATACTTTGCTGGAGCTTGCGTAGGCGGGCTTGTTTGCGTTCTTCAATGTTTTTATCGAGTCCACGATATTTAAAAGCTTTGCTTTGCACTACTTTTTTGAGGCGTTCCAAGTCCTGTTCCTCACCTGATGCCTTAAGTAGCTTTACCAAATACCCCTCATCGGGCTTAAGCCACAAATGATCTAAACCTTGTTGGTCTAGTGTACCTTTGGTAGCATCTACCCATTCGTTGGGCCAGGTTTTTCGCCCGTTTTCACGGATAGTATAGGTTTTAAGGTATTCTTCGCAGGTGAGTAAATCCTGTTTTTTTTCAGGCAATAGCTCAAAGTGATACCCAAGCTCTTGGAGCGAATACCGAAGGGCAGGTAAATACTTCCACTGTTGGGCTTGGTGCCACTGCCATACATGGGTTTGAGCCTGGGGTTGCAAAGCAAATACTTCTTGTAATACTTTTTTGACCTGTTGCATACAGTAAATATGGGACACGTGTTAGAATTGAAACGTTTTTGTATTGTTCAACGAATAGACAACTGCAAGGTTGGTAAAGCTCACAAGGCCTTGCTAAGAACTGATTATATGCTATACCTGTCTACAATTGTCATGAAAAATATTTATAAAATAAGGCTGTTTATACTTTTATGTCTGGGCATATTTTTATGTGTCGCTTGTCTGAGTAGCTGTACTAATAAATCGGACAAAGAAACAGGCTGTGTCATGCCTGATTTACGCCCACTTAGTTTAGATTCACTGAATACCTGCAAAACACCAATTACCATTGATGTAAACTTGCCAGAAGGTGAGTATACTGTTATACAAACTCAAGAAAGGTTCAACCAACTAGTCACTCCATCGCAGTGTTTTACTCCTATAGATTTTTCAAAATATGAATTGGTCATTGGTAAAAAACAACTCAGTAGCAACCTGTCTGACTTGGGTTATGAGCTTGCTCAAAGTTGTGAATCTAACCTGCTCACTATTACCCTTAAAAAAGGCAGACTGACCATAGCACCTATTGTGGTATACCACCTGCTCATTCCTAAATCGAACATACACCCTACAGTGAAAACAGAAGTCATAGATTTGTAAACAGGCAGGTTTCAACACCTGCCCCACTTTTTTAGAGATAACGCTCCCGGATAATATTGCAATGGTGTAGTTCATGCCCTGGTATAATCAAACTAATTGCCCTCACCGACATGGTAAAACCATTGGCAGTCCCTTTACTGTTCAACATTTGCTCGTTGAAATTTTGAAAAAGTAAAATAGTAGAGCGACGCACTGCCGCAAGTTCCTGCGCAATACTCTCCATAGAGCGTTCGCTGGCATTGACAGCAAACACATAGCCATTTTGCTCAAAACCTGGCAAATCTGTTTTATCTTGGCGAGCAAAGCGTAACGCACGATAGGCAAATACTCGTTCGGTATCGAGCAAGTGTAACAATACTTCTTTGATTGTCCATTTATCTTCGGCATAACGATGATTTTGTTTTTCGGCAGGTAGGTTTCTTATCAATTTATGGGTAGCAGAGTGGGTGTTTTCTAATATTTGAGTCAAGTCATCGCCTTCTATCAAATCTATAAAAGGTTGATAATAAGCACTGTATTCCTGAGGCAATGGTTTTTGTATCATGGGGTATCAGATTAAAAATTATGAAGTGTTTTTTAATGCTTTTATGAAAAAATTATCCACTTTTTCATATAATCTTACTTGTGGCATTTTCTACCCAAAAAAGTGTGAATAATTTTTCAAGAAAGATCGTTTTAAACATCAATAAGCTAATTTTTAGCCAATAAAAAAAACCTCCCTGGCTTAAGAGCCTAAGAGGTTTTTAGAAAGGGAAGACATTTCTTGCCACTGTGAGTAATATAATAGAAGTACACCTGTTTAATAGAACTCTATTAGTTTTAATAAGCACTGTTATCGCAACAATGCCGTTAAAGGTGGCAGAAAGCCCTGTATGATATTTTAATATATGCTATCTGTTCTTTGTCAGCTTATTAGCAGCTGTATTAGAATATAAGTAGAGCCTCATCAGGGTTAAAGTTAATCTGGTAATAACGATTGGTATAGTATGATTTTGATTAAAAATACAATACTATTAAGAGGAAAGACCTAACAATTATAGAATTATTAGGTCTTAAGACTTTGGCAATTAGCTTTAACTTTAAAACAAAGTTACACCTATTGATGCACTTATCAAAAAACACTCGCTTTGGCGTTGCTCTTGAGCAGTCATAAATGATGGCCTTTCGCACTTTTTTAAGCCTACTATTTTTCTTTACAAAGAAATGCTACCGTGAAAGTTTTAAGCCTTAATTCACGTTTTTTTAAAACAATATTTTGATAACATTCCAATAACCCTAACATATCAAGGGCGTTTAGCCCAAATATGTAGGAGTGGCAAGTCCCATGACACACGCAAAAATATCCTATGTGCATTGCTCAATTCTGCGTTTTTTTTAACTCTTCTTATTTGTGGCATATATTGGTAACCTGCTCCTATAGTAAGTGGGGTATTTTTGAGTCCATAATTGATAGAAGCCCCTGGCGCCAGCAATTGTTTAAAGGTCAGGTCATCGGGTAAGGTTTGGGTTTGGTCATCAAACAAACGGTAGTTCATCATTGCTCCTAAGTCTATGATTTGCAGAAATACTCCCAACGAGCTACCACGATAAAACCGTTGGCGATTGTTTTTGGTAAAATAATCTTTGCTTGCTTGTCTTGGTTTACGGCTTGAGGTAAACCCAATGGTGTACTCTAACCCTAATGGGATGGTAAGCCCGGTATTGAGTCCCCAGGTATCGGTTTTTTCTAACAATTCGCCACTGGCATAATAACCCGCATGGGCAAGTAACTGACATCGTGCGCAAAGCAGTACGTTTTTTAAGGTAACTACTAGAGGTAGCAATGACTCGCCCGATCAGGTCACGCATTTGGTTTACATCTTTGGCGTTGACTACCCCAATCATAAAGCTGCCATACCGATCAAGCTTGGAAAGCATTTTTGCATAAGAGGTATTTTGCTCAGATTGGTTGAGCATTTGTAACAAAATTTTGCTCAAATTAGGAATAAGGTTGTTGTACTCTTTCTGGTGGATAGACTTGTATACATCCAAAGTTTTTTGCAAAATACTTTCGCTGCCTGCCACCCCATTTGCCGTTAGTCCCTTACCATCAGGAGCCGCAGGGTTAAGCACCGAATGTGTCATTAACTTACGGTCAGCGGTTTGCAACAAGTTGGCAAAGTGTTGCATATAGTTGCCATACTCCTGGTCGTACAAACTTTTGCCTTTGCTTTTTTCAAACTCTTGTATTTGAATCAGCTCTTCGTATACTGGTAAAATGTTATTGAGCAAGTACCGCTTGCATTTGGTAGGGTGTGCCTCATTATTTACTGAAACTTTGGCTTTCATATCGGCAAAAACCTGGGGTGAAGTTTGATATAATAAGCCTACAAAAATACCCATTTGTGCTGCACCAAGTCGATTAAACTGCTCAAAATTGATCCAGGTATTGCCTGTGGTATCGCGTAGATTGGTTTGCAATACGTTGAGTTTGTGCAACAAGGTGCCTACTTTTTGGTGGTTGCCATCAGGGTTCTGAAAATACTTCATGTCCAGGTAGTTCATCAAGTCTACCGGATGAAACTTATTGATAAGTTTAGAGGCAATGTCATCGCCCAATTTAAGGTGTTGGTATTGGGGGTTTTTCTGGAGTTTAAAGGCAAAGTCACTGGTCAAAAACAAGGCTTTAGAAGCTGCCTCACTATGAGGAGTTTCTACATATTGCACAAAGTTTTTGACAATGTTTTGCAAATCTTGGTGAAAGACTTCTTTCCATTGGGTACCCAACGCCGGAAAACGAAACGGATCGCGGTTTTTGAGTGCTTGATAGGTAGTAGGAAACAAAATCTGTAACTCACCTATTTTGCTTAAGCTTTTTTCGAAAGCATTAAAAAACGACAAGGTGACACCTTTTTTAAATTCAGCTGCAATGTATTTGCTAATGCCTTGATAAAAGTCAGCGTTTTTGGTTCCGGAAAAGTTACTAAACTTTTTGAACGATGAAGGAATGAGTGAACCTATTACAGGCAATGACCCATCTACTGTTTGGGGGCGCTCAGCCTTAGACGAAGTAGCCAGTTTTTTCATGACCACCTTTAGCACAGCAACGTTGAGTTTGTGCTGATAAAGACTAAAGGGTTTTTTAATAAAGTTAGTGACTAAATTGACCTGCTGTAGCTCTTGTGGCGTAAAGTATACCACGTTTTTATACTGATTGAGTAAAGCAATGTTTTTTTCGTTTTGGGCAAGATACAAAGCATCATAAAAAGCATTTTGGGCAAAAGCCTTGCTTGCCAGCAAACTCACCGACAAAATGAGTAAGAGTAAGGATTTATTCATAAGTAAGATAGTTCGATTAAGACCCCATTATTCTCTGAAAAGTAGGCATTTCTGCCGAAAAGTTGCATAACCCAAGCATAATTTTACCATTCATAAACTCAAACTTACCTTTCGTGAAACCAAACCACTTTTGTAGGTTATCTTTAGGTACTTTTGCAGGTCACTAAAAAAAGCAGTTGAAAAACAGGTGGTTTTTCTTTTTAATGAAGATTTATTTTATCTAACTTGACTGCTTAAACAGGTGATCAGAAAACTTGCAAAACCTATGCACAAACAAGACCACAACGACCCAACTAATCAACAGGAAAATACAGTTCAACAGAAAGCTCAGGTTGACAAAAAGCAGCCAACACAGCTTAAAAATCCTCAGGCTTATCAAAGTAAAGAAGGATTAAAGCCTCCTCCTCCGGCAACCCATGGAGAGAAAGGTCCTATTCCAACCAAACAAAGTCAACAATCTAGCTATCAATCGCCACAAGGCAAAAAGCCACCCATTCGGGCAAAGCACCGCCCCATACAAAGAGCCTCCAAAGGCTCACAAAAAACAAGTAATCAAAGTCTACCTGAACCTATCAAAAGCTCTGCTGAAAAGAAAGGGGGCGTAAAACTGGATGATGTCAAATATTTTGAAAATTCGCCCAAACCTGAGGAATACAATGCAGAAGCCATTTCTACCGGAGGAGAAGTACATACCGCCCCCGGCAAAAAACACCACCTTGCCCATGAAGTATGGCATGAGGTTCAGAAAAAACAACATAGGGTAAAAACTACCAAGACAACTAAAAACCCTGTAGATGGTGTCAAGACAGTAAACATCAATGATGACCCATCGCTGGAAAAAGAGGCAGATGACAAAGGAACTGAGATTCAAAAAGAAGTAGGAGAGGTTACTCCTGTAAGCAACCCTTTATCTTCTGGTGCCTCTTCTAAAACGAAATCGCCTACCTTAGAAAAAAGCAAGTCTAAAGAAAAAGAACAACCCAAAAGTGGTGAAGGGAAAAAGATGGGTAAAACGTCCAACAAGGAAACAAAAACTTCTGTTCCTTCATTGAAAGAGGCACCCAATGGAGAAAAAAGCCCCAACGATTCCCCTCCTTTAACTACTGACCCTTCTACTGTATCAGGCGATACTACTCAGGAAAACACACCAACCACACCTTCTTCAGAAAAGACCTCTAAAGAAACCACCGGACAAAAAAAGAAGACCAAGAAAAAGAAGACCCAAAAGCCTTCAAAAGATACTAAACAAGGCACTGGTGTTGTGCAGACAAACAATGGGGGGCAAGGAGAGAAACCTGACAACCAAAATAAAAGCGAACCAGTAGTAGCCTCAGAAGCCTATATTAAATTTAAGGCAGTTGTAAGTCAGCAAAAAACACACATTCAAACATCGCAAGAAAAACGTAAGCAAGACCTGCTAAACAAGGGCGCTGCAGCCAGACAAGCTATTCAAGCTGGTGTTGATGGGCAAACTCAAAGGATGAGTGCCAACTATGCCAAAGCAACCCAACAAGTACAAGAAGATACTCAAATACGTAAGGCTGAAATAACTAAAGACCGGGACGAAAAAATTGCTTTAATCACCAGTCAAACCTCTGTCCGACTGGAGGAGTTGGCAACCAAAACAACTGAAAATAAAAATAAGCTTACCCAAACTGCCGAAAATAAAGCACAAGAGGTGTTGGCTATAGGAGAAAAAGAGGCGCAAAGAGCCTTGAACATTACCCAGAAAAATAAAAACCGCTTAAGTAGTTTGGCAAGACTCAAAGTTAAAATCATTCAAAAAGAAGGTGGTAGCCAAGATGAGATTGCGGGTTTTCTGGAAAACATAAGTAAGCTACAGCAAGAGTTACAAACCTCTGGCAGTGAAATAACCTCTATTGCTCGCAGGGATGCAAAAGAAGCAGCTGATAAATTCAGGAATGAAGCCATGGAGATGTTGCCTGAATTTGACAAATCTCATCAAGAAACCATTGCCCAGATCACTAAAGAAGATACAGGCGCCAAGCAAAACTTGCAGGACATGGCAAACAAAGCTTTTGCGCGGCTAGATGAAATAGCTGAGGGAATGTTGGCTCAACTAAAGAGCAGTGAGGCTGAACAAGTACCTTTGTTACACCAGGTAGCCCAAGGGGCCATTGCTCAAATAGATGAGGCCATTGGTATTGCGCTGCAAACGTTGGATGAACAAACCAGACAACAAATAGCAGAAATAGATACATTTGTTGCAAAATTTGATATTGCCAGTGGGTACAGTCCTATCTTTGGTGAGCTAGAAACTGAGGTAAACAACAAAGTACAGCAGTTTGCCCAAAAAATGGACGATTATTCGGGCGGTGTAACCACAGGCATAGGCGAAGCTGCTACACAAACGCAAAAAGAGGCCACGACTCAGGTAACAGCTCAGGAGGCAAAGCTCCTGGATTTGACCACAAAATATACCCAAGAAACCAACAAAATAACCCAGGAGGTGCAAACCCAAAGCACCGAACTGACCAAAAAACATGACACAAGATTAAACGAGATTGTAATTGCACTTACCAGCGAGCATCAGCAATCAATCAAAGAAGCCGAAACCAAATGGTCTGCCGAAGTGAACGATTATGCCCAGCAAATAGCTACCAAAGTGACCAAGGCATTGGACAAACAAGACGATGCCATACGAGAGTTTATCAGGGATTTGGAAAGTGAGGTAGGCAAAGGACAACAACGCAATGATGGTGAATTGCTTCAGGGGTTCTTCTCTTGGCTTGCCGATGCGGTACTCTCGTTTTTTGAGGGCGTTTGGGGAATGATTGTGGGCTTTTTTGAAGCTGCCTGGGATGCTTTGAAAGCAATTTGGGCGTTTATGCAAACTGCCTTGTTTTGGATCATCGTGGCGGTGGCAGTGGTGCTTATTATTATTGCTGCGGTGGTGCTTACTATTGTAACTGGAGGAGCGTTTTTAGTCGCATTGGTTACGGTTTTAGTAGTGGTAGGCAAGGCGTTGTTGGTAATAGGGTTAATATTTGGTGGAGCCAGTGCTGTTTACTCTTTATATTTGGCATTTACTACCGAGGGACTATCAGCTTATGAAAGAGGTAAGTTGTTTGGCAAGGCTTTGTTTGACATAGTACTGATCGCTATAGACTTTGCCCCAGCAGTGAAGGCAGCCAAATGGTTTCAATGGCTGGGTAAGTTTGGACAAGTAACCGACAGGGTAGGCGATGTAAACACTGCTTTGCGCCTGATAAGAAAGGCAGACAGCATTGAAAATCTTTTGGTGGTGTTAGACCGGGTCAATGACGGGCAACAGGCGCTGTCATTACTATCAAAAACAAAAAACACCGCAGTACTTCTTGAACTTTTGGAAAAAGCCGGTAATGCTCAAAGATTGTCGTATTTACTGGGCAAAGTAGACAATGTGAAAACACTCACTGCCTTATTGGATAAAGTAAGTAACGCCGAAAAACTTCCTTATTTGCTCAACAAGGTACAAGATACAGAGGCTTTGCTGGCATTGTTTGACAAGGTGGCAGACAGCGAAAAGCTGTTGCAGATGCTGGACAGAACAACAGACCTTAACCAATTGGTTACCTTGCTCAACAAAGCCAGTGACCCTGAAGCATTGTTTAAGCTACTCTATGAAATAAGCGATGCGCAAAAGCTTTCGTTGTTGCTCAACAAGGTGAAAGATACCAAACACTTGACCAGCTTGTTGAGGGAGTTTACCAATGCAGACCGCTTGCTCAGGTGTTTGGACAAGGTAGTAGATGCGGCTCAACTGGAAAGAGTGCTTGCCGCAGCAGGCAGAGATACGGCTAAGGTAGAGCGTTTATTAACCAGCTACGGAAGTGGCGCTCGTGTAGAAGCTTTGATTGCACTGGGGGCAGATGCTCATCGTTTGGACAGGTTGGCAACAGTTTTACGAGCTTCAGGACCAGCTAATGCCCTAACGGGAGGGTTGAGTAACTCCACATTGGCTAATTTAGCCCAGTTTAATATTCTGCCAGAGTTAGAAAATGCAATATCATTACAAAACTCAGGAAAAGTAAGCGGTTTAGATGATTGGATAACTTTTAACGCCAACAAAGACTTAGTTGCTCTTGAAGATGCTTTGATAGAATTAAAAGAAGCAAGACGAATGTCAGGCGAATACGCTGGTGAGACAGTTCACCTAGGTATGGAACAACACGCCCCTACTTACCCAGGAACAACTAACCCTGCACCACAATTTGACTTAGCATCATCTAATGCAGCAGGCACAATGGTAAGGGGTACAGAGATTACAAAAATTACTAAATTAATAAAAAGTGCCAAGGATAAAGAACTAAAAGTAGCAGTTCGCCATGGTGCTGATAAAGCAGCTACACGACAATCAATAGGAATTCCAATCGCTGGAACTCGTGAAGTAACAATTCAGATGGCACTAGAGATAGGGACGACTAATGGAAGAACCAATGTAACTAGGTTAGCAGATGGTACAGTACAAATTGTAAGGCCTGACACAGGTGATATACTTAGAACTACCAACATCTTTGATGATTTCACAAACCAAATCTCTGGTATATTGAATATTCAACACCTAGATAAAATAAACTTTTTAGACCGAGCCAACAATGTACTGGCTATTTACGAAAAAACAGGCGCTAACTGGGTTAGAATTAGATAAAAAATGAACACCATTCAAACGTATGATTTTCCGGGTAAACAGATTTCTATGGAATATGTTTTGCCCACCACTATGCAATCTCTTGAAGAGGTAACCAACATAGGTTTAGACGCTATTGAGACGGTTACAAAGAATAATTTTGAGTTTTTCTGTGCAGATATCACACTCGGTTTATTTGATCACGAGTTGTGGTATCCCGTAGAAGATTTGCCCGAAGAATTTGCCACTTGGATGCTTAAAACCAGCCATACTCCTGAGCAAGTAGTTTGTAAGCCATTTTATACCAAGCAACAATTGAAAGAGGTCGATTGCTTGAGCACTGCTGAAGTATTCGATGCTATACACTATATTACTCAAAAAACACCCAATGCATCTTCTGAACATGCCCAGGTTTTCTGGCAAGACATTTCTTTCCGGTCTTTGCGTACCTTACTTCCTGATTGGAACCCGAACCTGCCACTGATGCTTCAAACAGGTAATAAGGTGTTTGAATACCCTACTAAAACAACTAATAAAGGTACTTTTGTAAATGCTCCGATGGATTCCTACATTTTACAATCACCTGCAAGTCTGGTGCTTGAAAATGATGGAGGCAATAGCTTAACTTTAACCATTTATTTATTGTGGTCATGCTGGACAGAAAAGCAGATGCCTGGGGCAAAGTTAATTGAAGAGAGGGTAAATCAACTTAAGAATAATGGTTGGCAGTTAAAATTATCTACGGTACCTTTTATTGGCTCATCAACATAAAAGTAGCTTTAATTTGTGCAACAGATGATTCATATCTATGAAAACCCTTACCAATCTATTCGTTTGAAGTATCAGTTTCCTGAAGATGCTGACCAAGTAAAACAAATAGATTTTGCCAAAAAAATGTTGGAAGCGGTGTTTAAGCTGACTTTTTTTGAACCACTCAAAATCGACTTACGGTTGGCTTACTTTGATCCTGAGTTTGATTCAGAAGTAACAGAAGATGCACCTCAGGCGCCTTTTTGGATGTTTAAACAAACCCACTTGGCAGAAAATGTAAAAGCAGAGGCCTATTGGATCAATGAAACAATCACAAAAACAGCCACCATTACTTACCCCAAGGCTATTGATTGGGTAACCAATGCCTGTAACGCCAACCTACCCCAAAACGGGTCATCTGTGGGAGTAAGTCAAATGATCTTTAGAACCAATCGTTGCATTTTGCCTGCTCAGCATCAGTCAAAAAACGAGACTATATCAGTAAAAGAACGTGCACACATTTACCAGTGCCCAATAGAGCATAAGAATGACCAAGTATGGGTTACAGGTGCCATTTCCCCTTTTTCGTTGTATGCTCCCGTAGAAGTGATGGTATCTAAACAGTATAGTGAAATCGAGTTGGACATATCATTTTACTGGAGCATTTATGATTTTAACGATTCAACTCAAGCAAACATAGTCAATGTCCCTGTTCAGGAGTTATTAAAACAAGGTTGGCGGTTGGCATAAGCACTAAGGTTTGCCCCCCACAAACCACATTTTAGGCTTATATAATACAGGTCTACTCCCTAATTACGGTTTGCTCTCGGCTACACGAGTACTTTTGAGTATTGATTTAAACAATTGTTTGAGTCATTTTAAATCTCATTTTTTAACTAAGTAATGGATGAAAAATACCTCCCGATGAATCGGGATTGTAAGCTTTCAATTGAGGGCATGATCTTTACTACTGATGCTTTGTTACCCTGGCAGTTCCGCCGGGACGGTGAGTTTTTATTGCCCATAGTGCTGCTCCGAATCAAGTTCGGATGCAAGTACTACGAACGCAAAAAGGTGGCTTACCTCAGCAGCAAATTTCTATCTCCAAATGGATACTTTATTTTTTAACCATTACTAAAAACCAATTTTCATTATGAAAGTTAACCGTAAAACAAAGTTGAGCAAATTAAACAGTGAATTGTTCGACGGAGAAAAACTAAACAGTGCACACCAACAACACATCAAGGGTGGGCAGAGAATTCCGCTTACTTGTCGCCTTATAGAAGTTACCGACAGTCACGACGGAATTGACCCAAGACTTGAGTGTATTCAAAATGGTGATTCTTGCTAATATGTGGTAAGTAACCTCAGGCAGTCAGTGTGCTCATCGTAGCATACTGCTGCTTGGTTCTAAAAAGTTTAATTATTATATCCACAATCCCCATAAGGGTAGCACTGCCTATTAGCAACTATGCTGAAAAAACAAAATAAAGCGTATAAAGCAAGGATTCTCCCCTACCTTACACGCTTCTCTAAAATTATAATGCTTAGGTTTATACTTCTACACTTTTGCCCAAACCAAAGTCAGCGTCAAGCATTCCATGAAAGTCTTCTAACGTCATGCTTTGACGTGCCTGCCAAAGTTGTTTGGCGTCTTCACCAGCTACATACTTCATTTGGTCGCTTTCACTAGTGGCTGCTTCATAAATTACCTCAGCAATTTGGGCTGGTTCAGAGTAGTGCTCACCCCGGCTTGGATCCATAAAGGCAGCAAAAGCCTTTTGTAAAGTCTCATCGTAGTCTTTAATGTCTGTATCGGTATTGGTCATTACCAACGAACGCCCGGCAAAATCTGTTTTGACCCCACCTGGCTCTACCAAACGTACCTTGATATTGAAAGGCTCAAGCTCAAACCTAAGCGATTCGGTGAAACCTTCCAACGCCCACTTAGTACCGTGGTACAAAGAATTGAAAGGCAGGGCAATCAAACCGCCAATAGAAGTAATATTAACAAACATACCTGCTTTGCGCGCTCTAAAATGAGGCAATATTTCGCGGGTAACCCGCATTACACCAAACAAGTTGGTATCGTATTGACGCGCTATTTGCTCTTCGGTAGCGGTTTCAAAGGGACCCGCCAAACCATAACCTGCATTGTTAACCACTACGTCTATACCGCCAAAGTCTTGAATGGTTTGGTTGATGGCAGTTTTTACCGATTCGTTGTTAGTCACATCCAGGGCGTATAGCTTCACGTTGTCTAACTGGTTTAACTCATTTTCGTTTTCAGGACGGCGCATCGTGCCTGCTACTTGCCAACCTTTTGACTGAAAAAACTGAACGGCTGCTTTGCCTATTCCTGAAGAACTTCCGGTGATGAGTACTGTTTTCATCTGTTAAGTATTTTTAAAGTGAATAAATATTCATTAAGTAATTAAAAAAACAGGGTACTTTGCCCACCAACTGGTAGCAGCTTAATAGCACCCCAAAGGTTTTATGCCTCTACATTTTCGTTCAAACCAAAATTGGTTTTGATCATTCCATGAAAGTCTTCCAATGTCATGCTTTGACGAGCTTGCCAAAGTTGTTTGGCATCTTCGCCTGCTACATACTTCATTTGGTCACTTTCACTGGTGGCTGCTTCATAAATTACCTCAGCAATTTGGGCAGGTGCCGAACGTTGTAAAGCGCGGTTTTCGTCGGTATACGCCGCAAATATTTTTTCTAAGTGCTCGTTGTATGCCTCTATGTCGGTATCGGTGGTAGTCATTGCAAGCGAACGGCTGGCAAAATCAGTATTTACCCCACCAGGTTCTACCAAGCGTACCTTGATATTGAAAGGGTCTAACTCAAATCTGAGCGATTCGGTAAAGCCCTCCAAAGCCCATTTAGTACCGTGGTACAACGAAAAATAAGGCAAAGTAATTAAGCCACCAATAGAAGTAATATTGATAAACATACCTGCTTTGCGTGCCCTAAAGTGAGGCAATACTTCGCGGGTAACTCGCATTACACCAAACAAGTTGGTGTCAAACTGTCGTTCTATTTGAGCTTCTGAGGCGGTTTCAAAAGGTCCTGCCAAGCCATAACCCGCGTTATTAATCACTACATCTATACCGCCAAAGTCTTGAATGGCTTGGTCAATGGCTGCTTTTACCAACTCATTGTTGGTGACATCCAACTCATATAATTTTACATTGTCTAATTGGTTTAAATCGGTTTCTCGCTCTGGTCTACGCATTGTAGCCGCCACCTGCCAGCCTTTAGACTGAAAAAACTGAACGGCTGCTTTGCCTATTCCTGAAGAGCTTCCGGTGATTAGTACTGTTTTCATCTGATTTGTTTGGTTTTAGAGTTTATTAAAATGAATAATTATTCATCTATTAAGTAAAAAAATATTCCACGACTGATTTTCAAGCTTTTTACTCAACTTATGCCTTCATAGCATCCCATATTACTTGAAAAGAATGTTCTATTCGTTCTGGGGTCATTTCAAATTTTTGCACTACGTGTGCCTGTGCCAATTGGCGCACAAAACCTGCCATTAAACCCAGCAACACTTCATTTTCTATGGGTTTGATCAACAATTCCTGCTTGCCTCTTTCCATTAGTTCAATGATGGGCAACATTTTGGTCTGCCCTATTTGTTTTGCTCCTGGCTAATATAAGGCGAGTGGTAATATTGCTCCATAAACACCCCTTCTTTGAAGCTTGCCATTTTGTTTTTCAACGCATTGACAAATAGCTTTTTCATGCACACCTTGATGGGTTCGGTAGGGTCAAAGCCTACAAACAGGTTTTCGGTAGTTTGTTTTTTTAGATGAAGATAAAGTTGATTGATGAGTTCTTCTTTATTTTTAAAATAAATATACACTGTTCCAGTAGCCAATTTAGCTTCCTTAGCAATCTTGGCTACCGTAATACCAGCAATGCCCACTTCCTGAATTAAGTGGAGTGTCGCTTCATAAATCACCTCTATTTTTCGCTCATCTTTAACTCTCACGATGCAATGATAGTGAACATTTATTCACTATACAAGTAAAATGAATATTTATTCATAAACAAGCGCAAAAAAACCCAAACAGACAGGTTTCGCGAGCGAAACAACCATTTGGGTAGTGTAATTTTGATAAGATTAACAATCCTCCAAAGCTTATGAGTTAGCCACCGTACAAGTAGTACAATTGCCAGGGAAAAAGTTTTATGAGAGATTTCTTCCTATAGGGTCAGTATGGCTTACTCTCTCTGTTTACCTTATGTACCCATAAGCTTGAGTCTTGCAAAAATAACCTGCATAAGATCATTACATATCTTTGCTTACGTCTACTAATTTATACTTGGACTCATATACTAAAGAAATATGCCACAGTGGAGTTATTTTTTTTATTTTTTCGATATTTTTTTATCAAGCTATTGACTATCAACTACATAAATCTATCAGAAAAAGTAATTTTCGACTATTTTTCGATAAAAATAGCCCTTATGCAAGCGTAATACATCTCTTGCAACATTCAAGAAGTTACCGAATCGATTTCAGGCAAATAATGAACACGCAAAGTGCAAAAGTACAGTGGAGTTTAGCTTGAAAGAATAAGCAGGCATAGCTACTTGCCTTTAAAGTTTGCTTTACGCTTTTGAATAAAAGACATAATGCCTTCGGTATGGTCTTTAGTTTTAGAGGCATGGTCTTGGTAGGTGGCTTCCATCTCTATCATGTGGGGTAAGTCTGATTGGTACGCTTGGTTGAGTAAACGCTTCATCATACCTATAGCCTTGGTAGGTGCCTGGGCAAAATAAGCCAGTTCTTCAGCCAGCACTTCGTCTAGGGCTTCAGCAGGCGCTACCCGGTTTACAATCCCCCACTGCTCAGCTTCTACAGCAGTAAGCGGTGTGCCTTTGGCAGCAAGTTCGAAAGCCTTGTTTCGGGGCAAAAGTTGTGACAAGAAATAAGATGCCCCAGCGTCCATTACTAACCCTATATTTACAAATATCTGCACCAGACTTGCGTCTTCGCTGGCAATGATCATATCGCAGGCAAGCGCCAACGAACAACCTGCCCCTGCTGCCACTCCGTTCAAACGACAAATCACGGGTTTGGCAAGGTGACGCAATGCTTCTATAATGGGCTTATAATTTTGGTTAATGATCTCAGAAGGTGCCCTTCCTTGCATGTTTTCGGGTGCTTTGAGGTCGTGCCCGGTACAAAACCCTTTGCCCGCGCCAGTAAGTACAACTACCCTTACGTTGGTATCATTGGCAGCTACCTTAAGGGCTTGCACCAATTCGGCAGATAGTTGGTTGTTAAGTGCGTTGTATACCTTCGGACGATTGAGGGTAATGGTGCAGGTGTTGTCGGTTACCTGATATAAAATACACTGGTAATCGGCAGTTTTTTCGGTGTTCATTCAAAATATTTTTAAGGGTGGAAATTTTGGCAAAGACTACAAAAGTACCAGTACAGTGATAAAGTTTACTACAAAGCCCATGAAAAAACCAGCGGCTACCTGTGCAGGGCTGTGTGCATCAAGGTAAAGGCGAGCTGTCATAACCAACCCCACCAATATAGTGGCAATCAAGATAGGGTAAAACAACGCACTTTCGCCCAGACGATAATTAAAGCCAAGCAATATGCCTAGTATACCACTCATACCCACACTATGGGCGCTTATCTTCCAAAAAAAAGTGATAAGAGTAAGTAAAAGCAAAGAGAGGGTGACGCTTGCCAACACTAGAGTGATGAAAGGGTTTTGCGCTTTTATTTCAAACAGTACTGTAGCTATTACATAGATCAAACTGGTGAATACAAATACCCAGCGTCGGTCTTGGCGGTTCTGCATGTGCAGGTTTACCTCTGGATAGGTTTCCAAAGATTCGTCTTCGGTTTGGTATTTGGGTTGGGGGGTTTGTATTTGGCGCGACAACAACCATATGGCGGCAGTGCACATTGGAAATACAAAAGTCATGATAAAGATAATGCCCAAAAAAGGAAGCTTGAGCGAGTGGCTCACTGGAGCTACTGTAGGAGAAGTAAAATAAAACAACACTGCCAACAGTATAGAAGGCAACAATAAAGGATGTAAGACCAGCGATATGAAGTAAGCCATTCGCTGGCTGTTTATATCTTTTTGCGAATTATAGGGGAATATTTGTTTTCTTGAAATCACACCAACTTGTTTTTATTTTGAGCAACCACCAGCGTACAACTATCTATTACTCAATTCCTGGGCATCAGGTTTTGGGTCAAAATAAGTAGGCTTGCTTTTGAGCGGTTACCTAGTAACAAACAAAATAAGTTATTTGATTACAAGATTACAACTTTTTTCGTAGACGAGCTACAGGAATTCCTAATTGCTCGCGGTATTTTGCCACAGTACGTCGGGCAATTTTATAGCCTTTTTCTTTGAGTAACTTTTCCAGCTTATCATCAGAAAGAGGTTTTTTCTTATTTTCAGAGTTTACTAATTCTTTCAATACATGTTTTACCTCACGGCTACTTACGTCTTCGCCTGTTTTGGTAGAAATGCCCTCAGAGAAGAAATATTTAAGTGGATAAATTCCAAAGTCGGTTTGGATAGACTTGCTGTTGGCCACCCTTGATATGGTAGAAATATCCATGCTGATTTTATCAGCAATATCTTTCAAAATCATTGGGCGGAATTTGCTCTCATCACCTTCCAGGAAAAATTCATATTGATACTCTATGATGGCGTTCATTGTTCTGAGCAAAGTTTGCTGACGTTGCTTAATAGCGTCTATAAACCACTTAGCTGCGTCTAACTTTTGCTTTACAAAAGTCACCGTTTCTTTTATTTTCTTGTCTTTTTTGTCGCTCTTGCTGTAGGTATCCAGCATTTCGGCGTAGGTTTGGTTAATGCGTAGCTCAGGTGCATTGCGCGAGTTGAGCGAAAGCTCCAGTTTACTGTTATTGTTGGCAAGAATAAAATCAGGAATGATGTATTGCCGTTGGGCAAAAGAACTGCCAGACTCTCCACCGGGTTTGGGGTTGAGCTTGGTAATGGTATCTACTGCTTTTTTGAGTATTTCGTCGCTGGCATCCAGCTTTTTCTTTATTTTATCGTAATGTTTTTTGGTAAACTCCTCAAAACAGTTTTCTACAATTTTCATCGCGGCTTCGCTTACTTCTCCGTCGTCATCGCGGCGCTTAAGCTGAATCATCAAACACTCTTGCAAGTCGCGGGCGGCAATGCCCGGAGGATCAAAATATTGAACCTTGTTGAGTATTTGCTCTATTTCTTCTTCGGTGGTTTCTACATTTTGCGAAAAAGCCAGGTCGTTTACAATCGCTTCAATAGCCCGGCGAATGTAGCCATCGCCATCTATGCTTCCGATGAGTTGCTGGGCAATGGTTTTTTGACGCTCGTCGAGTCCCAAAAAGCCTAATTGAATCAGGAGGCTGTCGTTGAGGGTAGTACTCATGGGCAAAGGTATTTCTTTATCTTCTTCGCGTGAAGCGCCATCGCCATACATTTTATAGCCGTTCATTTCTTCTTCGTGGAGGTAGTCTTCTATGCTGATTTCTTCCTCCATGTCTACTTCTGGCTGCTCGTCATAGTCCTCATCGTCGTTGTCTGAGCTGTCAGAATTAGACATTTCATCTTTTTCTTTCTCTTTTTCTTCTCTTCCTTCTTCCAGTATGGGGTTAATCTCTAATTCTTCTTCGATGCGGGTATGAAGCTCAGCAGTAGGAATCTGTAGCAACTTGATAAACTGAATCTGCTGTGGAGACAGTTTCTGTACGAGTGATGTGCTTAGGTTTTGTTTTAGCATAAGTGAAATCTCCTGTTAATTTTTAAAGGTGTCAAAGTTATTCTAGTACTGTGTAAAAACCGTACCAGAAAATTTACTGCTGGTATAATTATTGCTAGAAAGGTGATTTTTTTGCTAAAATAAGTTATTAATCCAAAACTTAAAACAATATTCGCAAAATAATTTAGCAGATGAGTTCAACAGCTCAGAACAAATTCACTGTTAATCTAACTTTTTATTTACATATCTATTGAACACAAAAACTCACTTTTTGTCAGGTAGTTTGATCATTTTACTGACAAAATAAGCAAAGCTTTCCTGATAGATATCCCTTTATGAAAATATTTTATACCTAGAACAAGCACTCAAGCATCACAACATAAAACAATCAATAAATAGCTATATTTTTTGAGTTGTTGTCCCTTCTCTTGTTAGTATAAAAGCCTGGGCAAAAGTGTTGTTTGTAGTAATATTGACACCAAGATACTTTCCAGACGTAAAAAAAGGGAAAAGGGTGTAAAAATATGGAAAGTTTGAAGAAAAATTGGTCATTATTCTTAACTGGAGGCTGCCAAGTTGGGGCAAAAGTTGTTTTTTGGCACCTAGGCCATTTCTTTGAGGTAGTGTCGTTACCTACCACGTTCTCAATGAGCCTACCCAGATGAACCAGACACTTGCTCAAACAGTCCTTAGAATACTTATAAGGGTTATTAGCCCAGTTATTTTTTAAGGTCAAAAATACGAGCAAATTATGTGCGTTGTTTGATATAACATCAGGAATATTTCCACGCCAAGTAATTAAAGAAAAGAGAGGAGAGGAGAGGAGAGGAAAACGATTGACCGAAAGGTAGCAATGAGAAAAGAAAAGGCTTTTACCAAGAAGAAGTAAAAAAGGTTGAAGGATCTAGGGTTGAAGGACCACAAATACAACAATACTTTGGTTGGTAAAAGCCTTGGTGATTTTGATAGCGGCTGTTGTATAAGTATACGCTATGCCTTGACATACGACTGAAAACACGCGTAGACAATTCGTAGACACCCCCATAGACAAAGCATAGACAAAACACCATTTTGCGTTTTTACACCTGTAATTCGCCGAAAATTCTACATTTTGACTCTCAATAGAGGTTCCACAGGTATTATTTGCTATTTCTTGTTTTTTGTACAAAAAAATTTTGTGGCTAAATACCCAGGATGATGAAGTAAATATTGCCTGGAAGTTAAGTTTTTAAAGGAACTGCAGCTATCTAAAAGTAACAGACACTGGGCACAAAGCAGCGTCAAAGGGTTGAAAGCCATTATGTTAAAAAAAGCTTTTTTCAAGAGGTCTTAGGTTGAAAGTTTGATTACCAGGTTATTTTTTTGTTATTTTGGCCTTTAACATGTAATTAACAGCAGTATGTAATTGAAAAAATTATCTTTGGCGGTGTTTTAAACCAAAACCATTTGTTATGAAAAACCTACAAAGATTTGCTATACTACTTGTTGTGATTATTACCAACCTGTCTATAGTTTATGCCCAAGGTATGAAGAGGGTAAGCCCCGCTGCCACAACCAAAGGCACCATTAATGGTACAAAAGTTGAAATCAAGTATTCTCAACCTGCAGTAAAAGGACGCAAAATTTGGGGAGGGCTAGTAGCCTATAACAAAGTATGGCGTACGGGAGCTAACGAAGCTACAACTTTTGAAATAAGTAAAGATGTAAAAATACAAGGCAAAACCTTGGCAAAAGGCAAGTATGCATTGTTTACCATTCCGGGAAGTAAAGAGTGGACAATTATTTTTAATAAAAAAGCCAAACAATGGGGCGCTTATGACTACAACAAAGCAAAAGATGCGTTGCGAGTAAAAGCTACTTCCCAAAAAAGCAGTACAAACCAGGAAAGGTTGACTTTTAAGATTGAAGGCAATCAAGTAAAAATGCGCTGGGAAAAACTTGTATTGACTTTTAAAGTGAAATAACATTACATAATCAAGAGATATAAATAAAGACAATCAAGTCTTTCAATAATATTAAAGGAAAAAGGGTTAAGTAAATAAGTGTAATATAATTTAGATGTATTGACCTGTTCGATTTTATCGGACAGGTCTTTTTGGTTTTACACTTATCTATAACCAAAAAATCCCTTCACAACTTTCATTGCAAAGGGATTGTCATTACTGAGCACATTCTCAAAATTGCGACTTTTTGCTCAAGGTTTGCCGCTACTTACTAAGCCACGGGCACATCTACCACTTCTGGTATATCCTTACGTTTTTTTACCATACCTATAGGCAAATACCGTTGAAAAGCATATTGGCTTTTATCCCAACCAGCAAGCAGTGCCTTGGCACGGTGGCTATGGGTAGCTGTCTGGTATTGCTCAATGGCTTGTTTTAGTTCGTTTAACTCTTCGCTGTTGAGCGGGTACTTTTGTAGGTATTCCTGGTTGACAAACTTTTCTTTTTCCCCAAACACAATCACTTCACCCCCTGTCATTCCTCCACCAATGTTGTAAGAGGTAGTGCCCAAAATTATTACCTTGCCCTGGGTCATATACTCGCAAGCGTGCAAGCCTACCCCTTCTACTACTGCAAGAGCCCCACTGTTACGCACGGCAAAACGATCGCCTGCCAAACCATTGACAAACAGGGTACCTCCGGTTGCCCCATACAAAGCACAGTTGCCAATAATTACGTTATGTTCGGCAGCAAAAGTGGCTTCTCGGTGAGGACGAATGACCATTTTACCGCCTGACATGCCCTTCGCTACTGAGTCGTTGGCTTCGCCATAAAGCGTAACGTCCAGGTTGTCTACCATAAATACACCAAACCCCTGACCTGCGCTTCCGGTAAAAGTAGCAGTAATTTGTTGGGTATAAGGCGTGGGAGCTTCACTGTCTGCTTTTTGCGAGGTAAATTGATGGCCAATGTTTTGGTGTTGCCGTAAGGCTATAGCTCCGGCAAGGGTGGCAAGCACGGCACGGTCTACCGCCATAATATCATAATTGAGTGAAATGGGCACATTTTGACTTAAGCTCACCTGAGTGGCTTTTACCATCTCTTGGTTCAGCACATTTACTTCGTCTACAAAAGGGCTGTCGAAATGTTGGGTAATTGGATCATAAGGAATGGGCTCTGATAAGAAAAAGCCCAAGTCCAGTTCTTTCTCTCTGATAAGCCCCGCATGGGTGGGGTTGGCACCCAGCAAATCGGTGTTGCCAATGATGCTTTCCAGCGACAGCTGCCCGATTGCCTTTAATTCTTTTTGTACATCTTCGGCAATAAAACGCATCATCTTTACAATGTGTTCTTTGGTGCCTTTGTACTTTGCTTTGAACCGCTCGGCGTGGGTGGCGATGCCTGTAGGGCAGGTGTTTTTTTCGCATACCCTTGCCATTACACAGCCTTGGGCAATAAGCAGCAGTTTACCAAAATCGTACTCTTCAGCGCCTAAAATGGCCGCCATGACAACGTCTTTGCCTGTAGCAAGGCTCCCGTCGGTTCTGAGCACTATCCCACCCCTCAACTGATTGTGCACCAATGCCTGATGTACTGCCCACAAGCCAAACTCCCAGGGCAAGCCAGCGTGTTTCATAGACGAGAGCGAGGCGGCTCCCGTGCCACCATCACCACCTGACACATGAATCACATCAGCCCCAGCTTTTGCTACCCCTACAGCTACGGTGCCTATACCAGCTCCCGATACCAGTTTTACGGTTACTTTAATACCTGGCTTGAGTTGCTTGAGCTCATAAATGAGCTGTTTGAGGTCTTCTATGCTATAAATGTCGTGCAAAGGTGGAGGCGATATCAGGTCTACTCCCTCTGACGAATGGCGGGCAAAGGCAATTTCTGCATTGACTTTTTTACCCATCAACTGCCCACCCTCTCCTGGTTTGGCTCCTTGGGCTATTTTTATTTGTACCTCATCGCCTGACACCAGATACAAAGCATTGACTCCAAACCTACCCGAAGCCACTTGTTTGGCGGTAGCCGAAATGCCTTCGGTGTAATAATAAGGGTTTTCGCCGCCTTCGCCACTGTTACTCCTGCCGCCTATTTCGCGCATTGCCAAAAATATATCGCGCTGGGCTTCGGCACTTAACGCCCCAAAAGACATGGCTCCAGAACCAAATTTTCGCATGATGTCTTCTTTTGGCTGTACTTCACCTTTCTTGTCCTCTTTTTTTGGGGCTCTTTTGGGGGCTGGTTTTAGTTGAAACAAATGACGAATATGTACTGGCTCGTCGTTGTGCCCCAGTTCTAGGTAATCATTATAGAGTTTTTGGTCAGTTGTAGTATTACCTTCGCTACGTACCAACTCATGCACTACCTTGGAACGCACATTGGTCATGGCGTGTTTTTCGCCTGCCTGTCCACGAGCGTGTTCTTTAAACAAATAATTGTTGATGAGTTTATCGGCTTCTTCGGCTTGTTTTGCCTGTTCAGTATTACGTAACACATTGTCTACAATGCCCTTGAGGGCAATGCCACTGAGCACACAAGTAACCCCGCTAAAGTAGCGTTCAATAATCTGACAACTTACGCCAATGGAGGTAAACAACTGAGAGCTTTGGTAGCTTTGCACCACCGAAATGCCCATTTTAGACATAATCTTCAGCAAACCGTTTTCATAGGCATTGATCAGGTTTTGTTCTTTTTGACTAGGCGACAGTTTTGCCAGTTTTTTATCGTCTTCGTAGCGTGCCACCTCTAGGGCAAGGTAAGGACACACTGCTGCGGCTCCCATACCTATAGTAGTAGCTACGTGATGAGTAGTACGTATTTCGCCTGAATGAATGACCAAAGAAAACTTGAGACGCAAGCCCGATTGACGCATGTGCTCTACCACGCTGCGCAGGGCAAGCAATACCGGAATAGGTGGGTGGTCATAATCAGCATTTTGGTCGCTCAAAATCACTACTGACACATCGTCTTCTACAATGGCCTTTTTTACTTCTTTGTTGAGTTGATCTAAGCGATTTTGGCAACCTACCGCTCCATACTCCCGCTTAAAGCTAATGTCAAACACCTTCGAAATTACTTTTGACGAAGTATTGAGCGCATTTAGACTTTCTACATATTCCATCTGTTTGAGACTCAATACAGGGCTGGGTAGCTCTAGTGCCATTGGAGGAGGGATCAAGTCTTTTTTGGCGAAAATATTGGGTTGTCTCCCCAAATAGGTTTTCAAGTCAGTGACATAGCGTTCCCGAAGGTAGTCAAGGGGTGGATTGGTAACCTGGGCAAAGTTATGGCAAAAATAGTCAAAAAATGACCTGGGTTCGGTTGAAAAAACCGCCAAACGTGCTGTATCTCCCATGGAGCCTATGGGCTCTTTGCCCTCGGTGATCATAGGAATCAGTATTTTTGAATAGTCTTCTTTAGTATAATTAAACAAGTGCTTCTTGTGCAAATGCTGGGGCGCTTCCTGTTCGGTGTCGCTGTAAGGCAGTGTAAAGGTACGGTGATCGAAATGTACGTCAAAATTTTCGGGCGTTTGGCTAGGGTCGGTAAAGTCTTCTTTGCCCGTGTTGAGGTTAAAATGCACCCCAGTACCCGCTTGTAAGGTTCCTTTTTGTAAAATGTCTTTTTCTTTGATCTGAAAAGAGCCTGCCTCGGAAGAAAGGTAAAAGAAATCGTTGGTCATTGCCCAGCGGCAAGGCCTGAAACCGTTCCGGTCAAGTCGTGCCCCCAGGCTTCGCCCGTTTGAGTAAGTAATCAACGCTGGACCATCCCAGGGCTCCATTACCCTGCTCCAAAATTTATAGAAAGAGTTGTCGTGGTGCGCAGGAGGCATCATAATCGCCAAAATCTCTCCCAAACGTGGAATACTACTGCGATACTTAAGTGCCTCTACCATCTCGTTGAGGCTGCCCGAATCGCTGACCCCTTCGTGAGTTAACAGTTCACCTTCAAAAAGCCCCAAAGTCATTTCTCTGGACAATGCCCACGAACGGTTACCCGTAATGGTATTGATCTCGCCATTGTGTCCAATCAGACGAAAGGGCTGAGCCTTGTCCCAAGAGGTGGTAGTATTGGTACTAAACCTGCGGTGAAACAAGCCAAAGCGGCTCTTGAAAGCAGGGTTTTGTAAATCGAGGTAAAACCTATCAAGGTCTTTTGATTTGCACAGTCCTTTGTATACTACTGTGTTTGCCGATAAGGAGGCAAAAAACAGTTCGCAAGCCTCACTTTGCTGGAGCTTGGTACGGGTATATTGTTTGGCTACGTAGAGTAATTTATCAAAAGAAGTGTTGGTTCGGCAATGTGCAGGGCGGTCTAGGATGGCATGCATAATGTAGGGCATTCCTTTGCGGGCTTCTTCGCCAAGCACTTCGGGGTTTACAGGAACTTCGCGGTATTCTAACACTTTCATTCCCATAAAAGCAAAGGTATCTTCAAATATTCGGAGCGATTTGCGTCTTCTTTCACGGTTTTGAGGGGCAAACAAGGTAGCCAAGGCTATAGTTTGACGCTCGTAACCTAATAACTCGAAAGGTATGTCGAGCATTACACCTGCCCCATCACCTGTTACCTGATCGGCACTGCAGGCTCCCCGATGTTCTTCGCACTTAAGTGCATGTAAGGTTTGCTGTATAATTTCATAACTATAGTTTGTATGACGGCTGGCTATAAACCCAACCCCACAAGATGATTTTTCATAATTTGGATCGTAGAATTGCATAATAAAATAGTATTATCAGTAATGTAATTATTGATATATTTATATAAAAGGTAGGTATATCAAAAGGAAGCTTAATGTAAGGAATTATTGGCACAATTAAAAGTAAGCATTTTGTTTTCAAGCTATATTACAATACTTTATTTTGATTTTACAAGCCAAACAGAATATAATTTTATTTATTATAAATTGTATTATTCAATAATAAAAAGAAAAACAACAAAATAGTACCAAGAAAAACAGCCACTATTTTAAGCAAAAATAAATGCTTTGTTTAGCAGTATAACAATGTCAATAAAGTGTTATATTTTAACAGGTAAGTATTGAGCATTTTTTACATTTTTTGATAATAGGTTGCGGGTAAATCAAAAACAAACCAACACCCAAAAGCACCTAAATAAGGGCTTGTTTTATAGGTGGCAAACGTGCGTTAGGGTTGGGCTTATCAGGTTGATACCTTGATGGGCATTGGTTATTTAAAGATAAGTCAGCGGTTTTAATATTTAATTATTTATCAATACTTTAAAAACTTCCAAAACTACGATTTTTATAAATCACTAAAAATCAACGTGATAGAAGAAATTTAGCTACCGAACCGAATCGACAGCAGCTTGCTGGAATGAGCTCAACATAGTTAAACAGGGTACACTTGCGACTTGTCGCTTAAAGCTTGCCCCTATCGGGGCTTTTAACCCATAAATAACTAAATCGTAATTCAATGAACATACCTCCATTTCAAACTTTTACTACCTCTTTGGCGAAAGCCAACAAAGCTAAAAACGGGGATGCTTGCCGTTGCCAAGTATGGGAAGAAACCACTCAAACCTTGGCGGTGATGGTTTTGGCTGATGGTGTAGGCAGCAAACCTTGCGACTATAAGGCTTCGGCTACTGCAGTGGATGCTTTTTTGACACATTTTGGCGATAACCCTGACCAAACCAACATCAAAGCAAGAATGCAAGCGGCTGCCTACCACGCCAACCAACGAGTACATCAAACCTCTGCTGCCTGCCAGGGAATGATGGCTACTTTTGTGGCAGTAGTATGGCAGGTAGAGACTTCTTTGTTGTATTTTACTTCGGTAGGCGACTCCCGATTGTACCTTCAGCACAAAGGTACTCTGACACAGCTTACTCAAGACGATTCGATAGAAAAAACGGAAACAGTAGGCGGGCAAACCTATAGCCGTAGTTATATTACTGAGGCATTGGGGGCTGGAGTAGTACACTTTGACATACAAACTCAGCCATTTTTACCGGGTGATGCTTGTTGGTTGATGTCAGATGGGTTTTACCCTGTGGTGCCCGCCCCTGCCCTGATACAGCTGTGGCGTTATACCAATTTTGCCCACGGTGCCGAGCAAGTTTTCAAACAATATATGCCTCAATATCAGGACGATGCGAGTGTGGTGGCTTTGCGCCGAAATGATGCACCTAAGAGTTTTGCTACAGCATTTGATCAATGGAAAATCGAACGTGTGACCCAAACATTGCCTGCCAATATGCAAATATCTGTCTTGACTTGTACTATTTTTGAAGCCACCCACTATAGTTTACTCAAGGCAACTACCAAAGAGGCTTTGCGCTGGCTACAAGTGTTAGATGAACTAACTATAGTGCCTGACCTTGTCACAGTAGAAAGTTTGTTACAAGCTTTTGGTAAAGCTAAGTTAAACGACCAGGAAGTCTATAAAAAAATCAGGAAGTTGTTAGCGAAGGCTTCGCAAAAGTGACAAATTATTGACAAAAATACTTGACGCTAACCACTTGTTACTTGAAGCTTAAATAAACAATACAATGCAAGCAATCGAATACACCCAAAAGATCAGACAACTGCTACAAAGCAGTGACAAGGCAAATGTAACGCTGGCTTTTCAGCTGATGGAGGGGCAAGGAGTTCCAGCAACTTTGCATGGGTTGATGAGTAATGACTTTTACAAAAAAACTTTGTGCATTCAACATGGCATTACCCCACCTATTCAAGACCTTACGGATTTTCACCTGGAGGGCGACCATATACAACCTCCCCGTTATGTGTTTGAGCGTTTCCCCGAAGCACTGCTTCGCTTGCCTCACTTGCAAGCACTTACTTTTACCAGGCATAGTTTTGACAAAATACCAAAGATTGACGCTGCCTGGACTGCCCTGGAACAACTAGACCTTTCGGCAAATGGATTGGCTACATTGCCCGATGACTTTGGCAACCTGAGCAAACTCAAGCAATTGTCGCTGGCAGATAATCAATTGTCACAATTGCCTGATAGCTTTAAAAAATGCAAACAACTGACCGAACTCAATCTAAGTAATAATCAATTGCACGAGTTTCCTACATTGATCGGACAACTTACCAAGCTTGAAAAACTGAACCTGGCAAACAATTGCCTCACCAAAATACCCGCAACTATTGGTAAATTGAAACGATTGAAAGAGCTCAACCTAAGTGGTAATCACTTGACTGATTTACCTGCTCAGATTGGTCGTCTCAAAAAACTGGAAACCGTTTACCTTTCTCAAAACCAGTTTGAACAAGTACCCAAGCATTTGTACCAATCCGAAAACCTGGTATGCCTTGAGATACAGGATAACCCGATGGAGCAAGAACAAATAGAAGAAGCACAACGCTTGTTTCAGTTTAAGCTCACTGTAATGATTTTTTTATTGGGGAAGAAGTTTTGAAAGCTTTGACTTTAATTGGGTAACAGGTTAGCCCCCTCTCGGCTACAAGAACGAAAAAACATACACGATTAAAAGAGTACTATCTTCTACCTACAAATTGAATGAATCGTTAAGGAACATGTTCAAAATAAGTGTCGAGATTGAGGTCATAAACTCAAGGCTGACTGAGGCACTTTTTGCGGGCGTAGCAGCGCTACGGACAATAAAAGTAACGAAAGTCAGGAAAGAGGATATGTTCTAAACCGGACAGTTATTGCGATCACGTTCCTAAAAGTCAATTTGAGGTGAAATCAGTAGCTACTTGTAGAGCAGCGTCAAACTTGAAGCACCGATATATATCGGCATCTAAGGACTTGAGGGCTATAGAACCCTCCATCTACTGATTTTATGAATCATTAAAAACCAATGTTTTATAAATCGGTAAGTTGCTTGTAGAGCAGCGTCAAACTTGAAGCACCGATATACATCGGTATCTAAGGACTTGTTGCTAAAAGCTTGCGGCTGTAGAGGCTACTGACTATCAACTAAAAAACATTCTTTCAGAAAATCTTCTATGACCATATTAATTACTTCTTTGTATTTGCCTATATCGGTATTAATGGTTCCGTGGTCTTTGTTAGAAATGACAGTGACTTGTGCCGGAATTTTGGCCGCTTTGAGGGCTTCAGAAAAAATATGTGCAGCGACTGGTGCCTGGTTGCTATGGTCGGCACAAAGCATTAGAAAACGGGGCGTATAGGTGTGTGTGCCTACATGCAACACTGGCGAAGCATCGGTCCAGTCTTCTTCGTGGCTTCCAAAAGCTTGAGTATACATACGCGAGAAGTTCTTTTGTTGTCGCCTCATGCGCGATTCCACATCAAACCCTACCCCATCTACCACCAGTATCCCCCTGATGATTTGTGGGTCAAGCCCTAACTCCAGCATAAACCGGGCATTGGTACCCAACAGTGCTACTATATGCCCCCCTGCCGAGTGTCCCATCAATATGATTTGTTGTGGGTTGCCACCATACCCTTCAATGTTTTGATGCACCCAGGCAATGCTTTGGGCAACGTCTTGAGTGTGGGCAGGGTGTTGCACATCAGGCGAGAGCCTGTAATTGACCGATACGAACACATAGCCCAACTGAGTAAAAAAAGCTGCTTTATCTGCCACCTCTTTTTGTTTGTCACTTGTCATCCAACCACCTCCGTGTACCCATAGTAATGTAGGCTGAGCATTGTTGGTCTCATCGGGCGAATAAATATCCAAAGACTGTAAATTTGGGTCAGCATCAGGGCTTTTTACATATAACACGTTTGTTGTTGTTCGCATGGGTTATTATTTAGAAGTGAAATAGCTTGCTCTAATATAAGAATAATTTAGAGAAATTGTGCTGGGCAAGCGAGGGGATTTAATGGAATATTTGTAAAATAAAAAAACCATTATACTCAGGTCATAAGACCTTTGTGTAATGGCTCCGTTTTATCATGTGAATGATGCTGCAAAGCTGAGCAATTAGCAGTAAAAAACCTAACGTTTTCTTTTTTTATTTGAATGATTGGCGTAAAACCTTTGGAGACTTGTAAAGTTTAGTACTGTCTCACTTTAGTAAAAAACAAGTCATATTTCTTACTATAAAGGCACGATTTCAAAAAGTAATGCTACCTGATTGCCCTCTCCCAAAAAAGGGGCTGTATCATTTATCTGACAGCCCCTTTTGACACTCTTTAGCCTCAGTGGCTCACTACTTTCTTACTTGCACCAACGGCATACGGCTAATGGTACTTGGTTTAAGCGTAGTAGGATGTTGCTTGCCCTTGGTCAGGGTTTTTACTTCATCTGCCACAAAAAAATCTAACTCACGCAAATACACAATGCCGTCGTTATTAAAGTCAGCCTTTTTCTCTGCCATTGCCTTCAGCAAAGCATAAGTAAACGCACCGTGTTTCCAGTCGGGTTGCTCCAGTGAACTCTCGCTTCCGGTAGATGCCGACATCACAATTACCCCGTGCTCAGCCGATGTAATTTCTCTGATGGCTTCGGTATTATTTACCTTTGATCCACGGGTTTTTGTCAGGTTATCGCCCAAGGCACCACTATGGCAAGCATCTAAAAATAGCATTACCTTAGAGGGCAAATTACCTAATACATCTTGAAAATCGGCCCAGTTTACAGCCGTGCTTCTCAACCTTTCGGGGTCACCATCGTGTGGCAATATAAAAAACTTACCCTTTTCGTTGAACCCATGACTGGCAATGAATAAAATAGCGACGTCTTTATGTGTTACATTTTTCTCTAACCAATAAAAAGCATCCAGAATATTGGCACGGGTAGCTTGTTTATTGGTCAATTGTTTTACCTGCACATCTTTATAAAGCAATCCTTTTTGGGTTTTAAACAAGGCAGTAATTGCTTCTGCATCTGCGTGGGCATAATCAAGGTTGTAAGACTGTTTCTTAAAATCAGATACTCCCACACTTACCACATACAAGTTAGGCTTCAGCATATTATTTTGCTTCACATCAAACTCCAGGTCATCGTTGTTCTTTTTACTGATACTACCCGCTTCACGCTTCAGGGTACGGGCTTCTGACAAGGTAGAAGAACTCGTATTGGAAGCAAATACTAAAAGGTTGGTTTCGGGGCCTTCCAGAGTTACCTTATACTCAAGCACCTTTTCTTTGTCCGACTTATTTTTTACTACTTCAAACCCTCTCGTTTTGGCTACTGCTCTGCCATTTACCAACAGCTTTACTCCGGTAATTTTTGAGCCAGAAGTAATGCGGGCTTTTACAGTAAATGTTTTACCTTTTACTTTCAAGTCACCTTCAGCCGGGTTTACCCACTCTACTTTAGGCGGCAGATGATCCATGATGTTTTCGTTCTTTTTTACAATGTTTTCGGTTACTTGTACATTGTTGGTATTGTATAACTTCATTGCTTTGTCAAACGAACCATGCTTGATAATAAGCTTTACCAAATCGGGCTTGTAGTATTTTTTGCGGAAAGTAGCCACCGGATAATAAGTCCCCAGTTTATTGCCTCCACGGTTAATATGCCACCCAATGTAGCGCTCACCCCCTGCCGACGCAGCATAGTACCCTTGAGGAGTCCAGCAAACCCACTCGTTGTCAGTTGCTACAAATAAGGTAGCCAGAGGACGTACTTTAATTCTACGCTGTTTGTAGAGATAGGCTTCATACATATTGGCGTTGGTATTTTCATTGTTTTTGCGAAAAGCAACAATTGCCTTCAGCCAAGGTTCTATGCCAGGTTCATTGATTAGGTTTTCGATTCCATTGCGTTTCCAGGCTTTAAGCCAGCTAGGGTGGGTAAATCGCTTGGCAATTGTTTTGAGTTCCCGCTTGCTGGTGCTAAACCCTGGGTTGTCTATATTCCATAACCTAATGGTTTGGTCATCGCTACCTGATACCAGCAGCTTGTTGTCAGACGAAGGTGATATCGCCCTTATAATAGAGGTATGCCCCACTAATTGTTTCAGCTTCTTGCCTTTTCTAGAGTATAGGTTCATATTGAAACTATTTCCTAAAATAATTCTGGAAGCATTGGGGGTATAGGTAAATACTTTGATAGAACCATCTACACTACTTCGGTTTTTGATAAAAAGCTCGTCTTTAATTTTTAGTTTGTATTTGCCTACTTTAGTCAGCGTATTGCTTTTATATAAAATAAGGGCTTTACGAAAATCTGCTGGATCTACCCCATCGGCATATAGCTTCATTTTGGTAAAGTCAAACGCCTGAGTCAGTGGTCCTTTATTGCTACCACTGTTCCAGGTATTACCAAATGCTATTTTTGCCCCTTTTCGGGCAAAGCCTATATTAAACTTGGGTTTACCCTTGCCTTTTACGTGCGACACCGCCTTGCCTGTTTGCGTGTTCCACACATATACTTCTTTATCATCTCCTCCACCGGTAGCCATATACTTACCGGTAGCCCCCCAAAGAGCGGCACCTGTAGCATACTTGTGCTTGGTAATAGAGCTAAGCAAGTCGGCACTGGGTACACTATAAATGTTTTGATACTTGGCTGCGACCAATAGTTTTTTGCTATCACGGGAAAAACGAATTTTTTTGACAATGGTAGTATTGGTAGATATTTCTTTCAGAAAGTTTCCTTTGTTATCCCACAAAAATATACGTTTGTCGTAGCCACCCGTAGCAAAATATCGCCCGTTGGGTGAATAAGCTACAACCTGAACTCTATTATTGTGGCGAGTCAGGGTTTTGATTACCTGGCGGTTTTGCCAATCCCAGATTTTCACCGTTTTATCATAGCTCCCCGAAATAAGTTGGTTGCCATTGGGTGCAAACGCTACCTCATAAATGCTATTGCTGTGCCCCTTAAGGGTAGTTACCAGACGTTTTCGGTTTACTTCCCATATTTTGATGGTTTTATCACCACTGCCACTGGCAATGTATCTGCCATCTTTTGAGAAAGCTACCGAGAAAACCACATCAGTGTGTCCGGTCAGTTTGGCAATCATTTGATTACTCTTCAGGTCTATTATTCTTATCGCTCCATACTCTCGGTTGGTACCATAAGAGAAAAATCCCCCCACTACCAACAGGCGTCCGTTAGGTGAGAGTGCCGCAGAATAAATCTTGCCCTGCGAACCATCTCCAATCTGCCCTCTGATTGTTTTTTTGAGCTCGCCACTGGACGACTCCCAAATACGAATGGTTTTATCGTGACTTACCGAAATCACTGATTGGCCGTTAGGCGTAAACAAAATGTCAGAAATTTTAGCCGAATGCCCTTGTGGTTCTATCACCAACTGGGTATTATTTTGTGCTTTTATTGCCACAGTCAGCAGTAGCAAGCCACACAGCAACCATAGTTTGTTATAATGTAAGATTCTCATAGATTAAATAGGTGTTTTTATAGATTACTTAGTGTTTCAATATAAAAGACGTAAGGCTCTGTTAAAAGAGTTGTTTTTACTTCAAATAATATTTATTACATAGCCACCAATATAAATACAAAATACATGTTTTTGGGGGCAAAATCTATTTTTATAATAGATTACTTGCCTCGCTTTAGGCATACAAAAGACACATAGTGGTAGGAGGTATGTTTTATTGTTGTAAAAGCTGGCAGTGATATGATGTACGGGATTTGAACGCTGGAGATTAGATTTTGGACTAATTTATCAAAGTTTCATAGGGATAACATTGGTTTTATGAAAACATAAAAACGCCCCACTATTTTTCAATAATGAGGCGTTTTTGTATCAAAAAAAGGTGTTGGTCTACATTTTTTCAAAAACCATCGCAGTAGCACCACCACCACCATTACAGATGGCCGCCATTCCATACTTACCCTCTTTTTGCTTCAATACGTTGAGCAAAGTAGTGGCAATACGGGCACCAGAGCAACCCAGCGGGTGTCCTAGAGAAACAGCTCCCCCGTGCACGTTTACTTTGTCTTCGCTCAATCCCATATCTTTGTTAAAAGCCATGGTTACTGCAGCAAAAGCTTCGTTTACCTCAAAATAATCAATGTCTTCTTTTTTAAGGCCAGCCAACTCAAGGGCTTTAGGAGCGGCTTTGCCAGGGGCAGTCGTAAACCACTTAGGCTCATGAGAAGCATCGGCAAAACTTACTACCTTGGCTATAGGCTTTAGACCTAAAGACTCCGCTTTTTCTTTGCTCATAATTAGCAGTGCAGAGGCACCATCGTTCAAAGTAGAAGCGTTGGCTGCGGTGGCTGTACCCTCTTTGTTAAACGCAGGACGCAACTTAGATACTTTCTCGAAGTTTACACGTTTGTACTCTTCATCTTCTGTAATTACCAAAGGATCGCCTTTACGCTGAGGAACCTCTACAGGTACAATTTCTTCTTTAAAAACGCCGCTTTCGGTAGCCGCAGCACTGCGCTTGTATGACTGAATGGCAAACTCATCCTGAGCTTCGCGGGTAAACCCATATTTTTCAGAAGTGGCATCAGCACTCACTCCCATGGCCACTTGGTCGTAGGCATCAGTTAAACCATCATAAGCCAAACCATCTATTGTAGTTACATTGCCATACTTGTAACCAAAACGAGACTTGGTCAAGTAGTGAGGTACGTTAGACATGCTTTCCATTCCACCAGCAATGATTACATCATTTTGACCTGACATAATGCTCATTGCCGCAAAAGAGATAGATTTGATACCCGAAGCACATACTTTGTTTACAGTGGTACAAGGCACCGTGTTGCTAATGCCCGCATACAATGCAGCTTGTTTGGCAGGAGCTTGCCCCAAACCAGCCGAAAGTACGTTACCCATAAATACTTCTTGTACTTCTGAAGCATCTACTCCAGCTTTTTCCAAAGCTCCTTTGATGGCAGCTGCTCCTAGTTGAGTAGCAGTAAGACTTGACAAGCTTCCCATAAAGCTACCAATGGGAGTGCGAACAGCAGAAATGATATATACTTCTTTCATGTTTTTTTGAAGTTTTAGTGTGTGATTGCTTGAATAGTTCAAATTGGGTTGTAAGTAGTGAAGCCTACAGTCTGGCATTTGTTATAGGTGTGTGCGATTGACTGATAAGTAAAACTACAAAAACGATCTATTCCACTTAAACAACCTCCCTCATTATGCATCAATAAGGTATTTTGTTCCTTTGAAATACTTTCATTTTTTACGTCTTACTAAGCCTTCACTTCTTTACACAAATCTAAATACAAATGCAATCAATTCCCATTTTATTACAATCATATTCTATTGATTGAAGCCTTCTCAGGAACATCATTCATTTTTAATCGTATTTTTTGAACTATTTCAATGTATTAACAACAAAATAGCCGACCAAAGTTCAGGTTAAATAAACTTAGACCGGCTATACAGGTGATTTTGGTCAAAATAAACCCTGACTATTTCTTATGTTTATGGTATACCTTAGCTACAATGCGCCAGCCATCATCGTATTTGTACAGCGACAAATAATCGGTATACACTAGTTTTCCTTTCTTATACAGTTCTACTTTTGCCGAAGCAGTATTTCCGGTAACATCTACCATAGGAAACTTATGCGCCCACTTATTTTTTTCTGGGTCAAAATCTGGCTTGGCTTTTCTCTTTTTTACTCCTGCCACCCACTTACCGATCGGATAACGACGAAGTTTATCTTTACTACCTTGGCTAAAAATGGCAAACTCAGGATGAAAACCTTTTGCCATTGCTTCGGGGTTTAGCTCATTGAACGCTCCGTGTATATATGATTTTAAAATGTGTTGCTTTACCTCTGCTTTTTTAGTTGCATTGTCATAACGTAGCTTGGTAAAGGCCAGCAAAGGCACGATAGCAATCATTGCAAATAGGGTGATCCAGCTTTTTTTGATATACATGGTTTACAAATTAGGTTGGGTGATTTAATTAAGTTGTTTATGAAATTAATAGTCCGCCGCTTTTTTGGTTTGGTTATCCCTCTTGCCAAAGTACAGCTTGTTATGATGAGCTCAACGCAGCTACACAGGCTGAAACTTACTCCTGTCAAAACTTTGGACTATTTGTAAAATTAACCATACCATTACTGCTTTGCTTAGGTTTTAGACCAAATACGTGACTATACACCCCAAAACAGCTCAGGCAATGATTAACGACATCAATAGCCTTGCAACACTTTATAAAAATCTTCTTCCATTGCCTCAAAACGAGCCAAAACTTTTTCAATAAACCCAGCATCCTCAGTGATTTCACGCACCTCGGCTTCGCCTGTCACATCCATTTCACCTATTTTATAAGTTTGTTCCAGGTTATTTTGCTCAAACTTGAGTATGTACTTTTGGTTCATAGTCAAAAGCGTGATACTACATTTAGGATGAGGTATATTAGCAATTAATCTCATATTTTGTTTACTAGTTTTAGAGTAGATGTTTGTTTTTCCAAACCCTGTTTTTACTATTTTAAATGAGCCATTCCTTTATGAATAGCACTCTACCGTTTAGGTTGCTCAAAGTGCCAGCATTTGTACCAAACAATATTTTTTTTTAAAAATAAATAAATTTTTCTTACCCAACTATTCCCATAGCTTCTACAGAGCAAGATTGTTTTTTACCATGATGGGCACTTTAGGTACAAATGTAACTAATAGATTTAAAATGACTGATAGTCAGCATTTTAAACTTTTTCTAGTGTTTTATGTTGTTCTTGTAATATTAAGCTTTTTGAATATTTTGCTGATATAAATAAAATTTTGTTAAATGATCGGCAAATAAGCTTGGTACAAAACAATCTTTGTTTTGAATTATTTATTAGATAGATTTGTAAGAATATTAGAAAAATTGGCATTAATTATATGGATAAACAGTCGACTACACTTGAAAACAGCAACGCCTCTACCTCAAACCAGCAGGATATTAAATTATTGATTGAATACTTCTACGATTGGGAGCAAAAACGCCCTAATGAAGTATATTTGAGGCAACCTAAAGGTGATACCTGGAAAGAATATACCTGGGCCGAGGTAGGAAATCAGGTAAGACGAATGGCTACAGCCATTCAAGCCCTGAACTTGCCCGAACGGAGCAATATAGGCATTGTCTCTAAAAACTGTGCACACTGGATCATGAACGACCTTGCCATTATCATGAGTGGGCACGTATCAGTACCTTTTTATCCCACGCTTCAGGCAGAACAACTCAACCAGGTAATGACCCACAGTGAGTGTAAAATACTCTTTGTAGGCAAACTGGACGATTGGGAAGGAATGAAGGCTGGAGTGCCTGAAGGAGTTCATTGCATTGCTTACCCTAATAGCCCCTCAGAAGCCGATGGTTTTGACAAATGGGATGACCTAACAGCCAAGCACGAACCATTGCAAGGTAACCCAGTGGCCGACCCTGATGAGCTGGCTACTATTATATATACTTCTGGTACTACTGGCATGCCCAAAGGGGTAATGCATAGCTACCGCACCGCAATTGCCCCTATGTCAGGTGCTACACCTATACTTAAGGTAGGTGCTACCTCTGACCGTTACTTTTCTTATTTGCCACTTTGCCATATTGCAGAACGCGCCATTGTAGAAACTGCCAGTTTGTATTCAGGCGGAACAGTATCTTTTGTGGAGTCGCTTGATACCTTTGCCAAAAACCTACAGGATGTAGCCCCTACTCACTTTTTGGCGGTACCTCGTATCTGGACCAAGTTTCAGTTGGGTATCTTAGAAAAAATGTCACAGGGTAAGTTGAATGTTTTGCTAAACATTCCAATCATCTCAAGTATTGTCAAAAAGAAAATACGCACTGCCCTTGGGCTCAACAATACCAAATTGTTGCTCACTGGAGCAGCACCAATGCCTCCTACTTTGATTGCCTGGTACCAAAAATTAGGTATGAATATTCGCGAGGCGTATGGAATGACCGAAAATGGTGGATGTTGTACTGTAATGCCTGCCGATGAAAATAAGCTGGGGACAATAGGCAAGCCATACCCAAGTTGTGATATGAAAATAGAAGAAGGCACAGGCGAGATTTGCATGCGTGCTCCCTGGGTAATGACCGGATATTACAAAGAGCCTGATATTACCAAAAAGGTGTTGAAAGAAGGAGGATGGCTGCATACCGGAGACCAGGGAGAGTTTGATAAGGATGGTTTCCTGAAAATTACCGGAAGGGTAAAAGACACTTTTAAATCGGCCAAAGGTGAATACATTGTGCCTGCCCCCATCGAGGCTCAGTTTGCAATAAACAACCACATAGAGCAAGTATGTGTGTTGGGACGTAACTTGCCACAGCCAGTAATGTTGGTTGTATTGTCTGAGATAGGACTGCAGGCACCCAAAGCAGAGGTGACTGAAAGTATTGCCGAAACATTGACTGAGGTAAACGCAACACTTATAAACTATGAGAGGCTTAATAAACTTGTGGTAGTGTCGGAACCCTGGAGTGTTGAAAATGGTATTTTGACTCCTACACTCAAAATCAAAAGAAATATACTGGAAGCCCATTACCAAGATCAATTGTTGAAATGGTATGAGCTAAAAGAGAAAGTTGTTTGGGAATAAATTTCTCACAATGTTTGTTGTATAAATATTCTGAAAAAACCTGGTAATCTTTTATTATCAGGTTTTTTTTATGCTGTAAGGGCAAAAAAAAAGAGACTGTAATTATGGTAATTACGCCTCTCACTTCTTTTTAAAGTCAGTTTTTAAGATTTGGTGAAATAGTAGTTTCGCTTTTTATATTTTTCTTTGAAAAAGGTCACCCTCTTCCACTGATTTTTTTTGATATTTACCATTTACACACATTTACCCCCTGAATAATATCATTATTATAAGAGTTTTATTAAATTAATTGGAACATTCAATCCTTTACTTACCGTTTAAGGGTTACAATAGATACTTATGACACCTGTATTTAAATGTACACCAACCAATAGTACATGTTACGTTTAAAAATATTCATTTTCGCCTTTATACTTCCAGTATTCTCGCTCCAGGCTCAAAAACAAGGGAATATCTGGTATTTTGGTTTTGGCGCCGGGCTTGATTTTAACAATACACCACCTACCGCACTCACCGACGGAAAATTGATTACAGATGAAGGTTGCGCCACTATTTGTGACAATGACGGTAAACTCCTGTTTTACACGGATGGTATCAAGGTATGGAATCGTTTTCATCAGGAAATGCCCAATGGTACGGGGCTGTTTGGAGATCCATCGGCTACCCAATCGGGGGTGATTGTTCCTTACCCAGGAAACTCAGATTTATATTATATTTTTACGGTGGATAACAACCTGGGGCAGTATGGGTTTGCCTACTCAATGGTAGATATGACCAAAGAGACTGGGAAAGGAGATGTGGTGGTCAAGAATATACCTATGTTTACCCCATCTACCGAGAAAATTACTGCCGTACAACACGCCAATGGTACCGATGTATGGGTCATTGCCAAACCTTGGGAAACAACGAATTTCACGCCTACAGAATTACAACCCAAGGGCTCGAAACCCAACCTGTCATTAGTTATTCCGGGCTCATCCACTCAGGATTTATATTCAATACCCACGGCTACCTCAAGGCATCGGCTATGGGCAACAAGCTGGCAGTAGCCATTGGTACAGAAGGAATATGCCAATTGTTTGACTTTGACAACAATACAGGAGCAGTGTCTAACCCCGTAACTATTGACAACCTTGAGTATGCTTATGGAGTAGAGTTTTCGCCAGATGGCAAAAAATTATACATTAGCCGAAGGTATCACTCTGATGTGTACCAATACGACATATCTAATCATAATCAATCAGCCATTGTCAGCTCGTTGGTGATCTTGCCTACTTTCTACAACATTGGCGCATTACAACTAGCTCCAGACGGTAAAATTTATTGCTCCAAGTACAGTTATTCTCTTGATGTAATCAACAATCCTGATGGTAAAGGCAACGCCGCAATTTATCAGGAAGATGGCGTCAGTCTCAACGGCAGAGTAGGCTCTTTGGGCTTACCCACTTTCGTGCAAAGTTATTTTAATACCATTGCTTTTACTTTTGACAAAACCTGCAAGGGGCAAGCTACCGAGTTTACCCTTACAGATACTGTAGACGTACTCGAAGTAAACTGGAACTTTGGCGACCCGGCATCTGGTGTAATAGCCAACACCTCAATACAACGAAAACCTACGCATGTGTATGCCACCGCAGGCACCTATTTTGTTACGTTGGTCATTACCTACACCAATGGAACCCAAAAAACATTTGAACGCTTTGTGGTCATTACCGACTCTCCCCCTAAAGTAGACCTAGGCCCCGATCAAATACTTTGTGACAAATCTTTGTTATTGGATGCTACTGATTCCAGCGCTTTTTCTTACGCCTGGTCTGATGGGTCTACCCGTCCGTTTTTGGTAGTAGACACCAAAGGAACCTATTGGGTAGACGTTACCAATAGTTGTGGTACTACCCGCGATTCTATAGACATCAATGATCCTTCTTTTACACTCGACCTGGGCCCCGACCGGGTAGTATGCCTGGGCGACACGGTTAGCCTGAATGTATATACTCCAGGGGCTACTTATGAGTGGCAAGATGGGTCTACCGACTCGGTATATGTAGTAGCCGATGAGGGCGTGTATACTGTACGGGTAACCAAAGACGGATGTACCCAAACAGATGATATTAAAGTATCGGTTATCAAGATTGAATTGCCTTCTTCCAACGTAGTGTTGTGTAAAGACCAAACACTAAGGTTGGATGTATACCAAAATGTGCAAGGAGTAAACTTTACTTATACCTGGCGCAAAGTGACTGACCCGTCTACTGGAGCTACTACAGTAGTAAGTACTGACTCGGTATATACCATTACCCAAACCGGAGAATATACTGTGAGGGTTGCCGGAGGAGGGTGTGCCGCTACCGGAAGCATCAATGTAGGAATTAATAATACCCCACCCCCTACTGTAGACCTGGGCAAAGATACCGTAATTTGTTTTGGTACTACCCTTAAGTTAGACGCCACATTGTTGGGGCAAAGTGCTACCTACCTTTGGCAAGATGGTTCTACCAACCCTACTTACATCGCAAGAAACGGAGGACTGTATTATGTAGATGTGACCAGTGGGGGTTGTACTACCCGCGATGCAATCAATATAACTATAGAGTTTCCCCTGCCATTGAACCTGGGCAAAGACAGCACTGTATTGTGCGACCCAATCAATGGATTGCCTTTGGTAGCTTATAACCCCAGAGCAACGGCTTATTTGTGGAATGATGGCTCTACCAATGATAGCTTGATTGTAAAGCAACCAGGTACTTACTGGGTCACCATTACGTCAAGTACAGGCTGTATTACCCAAGATACCATCTTAATTATTGATCAAACCCAACCCCTCACTCCAGTAAGTTTAGGAAACGATACTACTTTATGTAGTGGGCAAACCTTGCTGCTGGATGCCGGAAACCCTCAAGCCAATTATTTATGGCAAAATGGTTCTAGTGACAGGTACCTCAGTGTAACCAACTCTGGTAAATACTGGGTAGAGGTAACCAATGGTTGCCAAACAGAAACCGATACGATCAATGTAACTTATATACAAACTCCAGTGGTAGATTTTGGAGCGGACAAGGTGCTGTGTGCTGGCGAGCCTATCAAACTGGATGCAGCACAACCTGGTGCTACCTATTTGTGGCAGGATGGCTCTACCGACTCGGTTTTTGTGGTCAATACTCCAGGCAAATACTGGGTAAAAATAAATAGGGGCAAGTGTGCAGTAACCGATACCATTGACATAGACTTTACCATTCCACCTGTTACTAACTTAGGCAAAGATACTATTTTGTGTGATGGACAAAACCTGTTTTTGGATGTATACACCCCTGGTGCTACTTATTTGTGGCAAGACAGCACCACCAATCCTTATTATGAAATTACCCAAAGTGGCACTTATGCCGTGCAGGTGTCTATTGGCGACTGTAAAAAAACCGATACTGTAGTGGTGTCATACCCTGATGCCAACTTTAATCTGGGCGATAGTACCATTATTTGCACCAGTGTTCCCTACACCCTTGATGTAACAAACCCTCACCCGGCAGCTACTTATTTGTGGCAAGACGGCAGCACCAATCCTACTTTTACAGTGTCGGCAGTGGGCTGGTATAAGGTAACAGTCAGTTTGGGGCGTTGTACCTCTACCGACTCGGTGTACATTGACATTGCCAACCCACCTCAGGTAAACCTGGGCAAAGACACACTGGTATGCAACGGCTCACCGTTGTTGCTTGATGCTTTCAATCCGGGCGCCACTTACGAATGGTCAGATGGATCTAAGAATCCTACCTTGACAGTGACCCAAAGTGGAATGTATTGGGTGAAAACTTCGATAGGGCAATGTAGTGTAATTGACACCATCAATGTAACAATATTTAATGTAGACTTTGGCTTCGGGCGCAACTTGATGGTGTGCCAAAATGAAGCAGTATTTTTAGATGTATTTGTGCAAGGGGCTACCTATGAGTGGAACACTCCCACCGATCGCACTGACTTGAATAAGTATAAACCTTTTAAAAATGTTACCCAACCTGGCACCTATTGGGTAACAGTAAAGCTGGGAGGTTGCGAAAAAACAGATACCATTACTATAGAACACGCCATTCCTCCGGTGATCAATTTCCCTACCGATAGCTTGACCATTTGCCAGGGCGACTCTATTGTTTTAAATGCTTTTAATAAACTTGCTGATTATATGTGGCAAGACGGCAGTACCAACCCTACCTATGCTGCACGTAATACTGGGTGGTACAAAGTGGCAGTGTCTATAGGGCAATGTGTGCGCATGGACTCCATGTATGTCAATGTACTCCAAAAAGCTTTTAGTTTCGATCAAGACACTTTGCGTCCCTGTACTGGCTCATCAGTCTTGCTCAATGCCTACAATGTAGGGGCTACTTACTTGTGGGACGACGGTTCTACTCTTCCTTTTAAGGTGGTTACTCAAAACGGTTGGTACAAGGTAGAAGTCTCATTCAAGGCTTGCGCTGTTCGCGACTCAGTATTTATCGAATACACCAGCCCTCCATCTGTCAACCTTGGTGCCGACCAGATTTTATGCAACGATGAATCTTTATTGCTGAATGCTACTTCTGCCGGAGCAACTTATGAGTGGCAAGATGGCAGTACCAACCCTACCTTTACCATTACTCAATCGGGTAAATACTGGGTAGCAGTTAAAAAAGGAGACTGCATTGTAAGCGACACCATCAATGTAGAGTATCGTTTGGTAGGTTTTTCGCTGGGGCAAGACCGGGTGCTATGCGAGGGGGCCACTGAGTTTATTGATGCTTATCAAGTAGGTGCCACTTATGTATGGCAAGATGGCTCTACCAAACCCTATTACTTTGCCGACAAGGTAGGTACCTATTGGGTAGACGTTACTTTTGGCACTTGCTCGGTGCGCGATAGCCTACAAATATTGCCTCCTGTGGTTGATTTTGGTGGGGCAGAAACCAGTGTATGTGCCGGGCAAACACTGGTATTGGATGCCACCTTGCCAGGGGCGCTGGGGTATCTATGGAGCAATGGCACCACTGATGCTACTTTGAGCGTAACTAATGCAGGTACTTATTCTGTGACTGTTCGCTTGAATAACTGTGAGGCAACAGGTAGTATTAAGGTAAGTTTTATAAATCCACCTGACGCCAGTTTAGCCACCCGCAACGATACTATTTTGTGTACAGGTGGTTCGCTCACCTTACAACCCAAGGCGGCCATTGATGGCATCACAGCTACTTATTTATGGAGCGATGGCAGTACCACCCCTACTCTTACCATTACAAACCCTGGCTTATATTGGGTAGCAGTAACCGAAGGCATCTGTACTGCCCGCGATACGGTAGTGGTAAACCGTGCCAATTGTAACTTGTATGTACCCAATGTGATTACACCCAATGGTGATGGTAAAAATGACACATTTAAAATTCCAGGACTAGACAAATCGGGCTGGAAACTCATCATTAGCAATCGTTTGGGCAATGTGATTTACCGAAGGAATGACTACCAAAACGATTGGAACGGAGGAAGTGCTCCTGCAGGCTTGTATTTTTACTCGCTTACCTACAAAGACACTGGGGTGAGTTATAAAGGTTGGATAAAAATCATGAAGTAAGCACATTTTGATCTTGAACCGATTGAAGCAGCCCAGACGGTGTGCTGTTGACCAGTACTTGCTATGAAGGCGCATTTACGTAAAATCTCTGGGTGTGTTATTCAAATCTCTACATTATTGTTAACTTCCCGTTTTCAAAACATAACCTATACTTACCTTTCATGAAGAATACCTTACTTTACCTGTGTTGGTTTGCCTTATTGCCTTTGTTTGTGCAATGTGGCAGTGCCAAAACGAAAAAAGCCCAACAGCTGGAAGAAACCCTGGACCAAGCCAATAGTGCCTGGGCAAAAAACGATTATAAAAACGCTCAAATATACTATGCACAAGCTGCTAAGTTGAGCCCCAAGGATGTATACATCCAAAAACGCTTGACAAGCATTGATTCTATTCTGGCCAACCAAAAGTTGGAAAAGAAATCTATAGTAAAAAAAACATTGCCTGTAAAAGAATACGACTTTGAAGATAGTTTTTACGGGGGCTTTGCCAAGGTAAAGCAAGGCGATAAGTGGGGCTATATAAACAGGCAAAAACAAGAAATTGCTGAACCACAATACGACGAAGCCGCCCACTTTAGCCACGGGTTTGCCAGGGTGTCGGTCAAAGATAAGTATGGGTTTATAGACACTAACGGCAAAGAAATAGTAAAGCCAATAAAGTACGAACAAGCGGGTAAATTTGGTAAAGAAGGACTTGCCTTTGTAATGAAAGAAGATAAATATGGTTATGTAGATACTACCGGAAAGGAAGTCATAGAACTGAAGTATGATTGGGCTGGAAACTTTTCTGAAGACCGCGCCAAGGTGTCCCTGGGCAACAAGTTTGGCTTTGTAGATGCCAAAGGCGAAGAGGTAATTCAGCTGGACTACGATGCGGTACGTAACTTTAAAGATGGAGTAGCTGCTGTATGGAAACAGCGCAAGTGGGGCTTTGTAGACATCAATGGTAAAGAAGCAATTCCTTTTAAATATGACCGGGCAGAAGACTTTCGTCTGAAAAAGTATAAAAACAAATACAATCAGGAAAAAGAAGAGATGCTTGCTTTGGTAGTACTAAATGGTCAAACATTTTTTATCAACAAAAAAGGTAAATGTGTGGTTGATTGTGACGAAAAGTGATTCAGCCTTCTTTTTTTGGCTAAAAACCTTAGTTTTGTAAGTATATCATCATTTTAACGCACAATATATATTGCCTTATTCACTCAAAATATACGGTATACTATTCATAAGCTTTTGGCTTGCTGTATTGGGGCGGGTAATGGCGCAAGACAGTGCTATAAGTGTCCCTCAAAAAGTGCCTACTTTTGACAAAGCTAAAATTCAAAAGTACAAAGACGATCCCCGCTTTCAGTACAAAGAAGTACAAAAGCCTGCAAGCCCTTCCACAATTTACAGGCTCAAAGAATGGCTATGGCGTAACTTCTGGGAGCCATTGAGTGACCCCGACAAACACCCAGTTGCAAGTAAAGTGTATTATTTATTAATTGCACTGATTCTGTTGTATGCGATTCTTAAACTCATCAATGCCGATTTGACGGGAATATTTCGAAGAGAGCCCTCCAATAAAATCTCTTTTACCGAAGTGGATGAGAATATCCATGAGATGAATTTTGCCCAACTGATAGAAGAGGCAAAAACTAAACAGAACTACAGGCGTGCCATTCGTTTGCTATATCTCCAATCGCTCAAAAAATTATCAGACAAAGGGTTCATTCACTGGGAAATAGACAAAACTAATCAGGAATATGTACAAACACTGCAGGACGGCGCACTGAAGTCAGACTTTCAGGAACTGACAGTAAGGTTTGAATATATTTGCTATGGAGACTTCCATATCGACCGCGATTTATTTACACAAACAGCGCCTTTATTTGAGCGGTTTAATGCACGTATAACCCAAACCAGGTCCAAACCAACCCATACATAAATGCTATGAAAAAACAGAACTCAGTATTTATATTGTTGATTGTGGTCATACTAATGATACTTATGTTTGCCGAGTATGCCCAACCCAAACGCATTAACTGGAACCCTACCTACGCCTCTAGCGACCAAAACCCTTACGGCGCCTATATATTGCACCAAGAACTGGCAGAGGTGTTTCCTGCCCAAAAAATAGAAACTAAAGAGCGTACTATTTACGAAAGTCTCAAACGCGATTTTAAGGCACGTACTCACTTGGCTCAGGGTGATGTAAACTACCTCTTTATCAATCGATTGTTTGATCCTAACCCAACTGATTTTAGAATATTAAAAAAATTTGTGAACAATGGAGGAGAGGCTTTTATTTCGGCCAGATTGTTTAACAAAGCAGTGGCAGACGAACTGGAAATTAAAACCAGCTACTTTTTCTTAAACACCAAAGATTCAGTATCATTAAGGCTCACTCCCCCTCACCCTTTTGCCAACCAAACCTACTATTTCAAACCAGGAACAGTTACAGAGTATTTTGAAAAATACAATAAAACAAAGTCAAAAGTATTGGCAGTAAATAGTCGCAATCAACCAATATTGATTAAGTACCCCCATGGCGATGGTCATTTTTATATCAATACCACGCCATTGGCTTTTGCCAATTATCATATGGTGTTTAACAACAACGCTCATTTTGTGGCAGGTATACTTAGCTACTTGCCCAGACAAACAGTGTTTTGGGATGAGTATTATAAAGAAGGGCGTATTCATGACAACAACCGATTGCGCTTTGTATTTAGCCGGGAGTCGTTGCGTTGGGCGTTTTGGCTAACTGCGGTAGGTTTGTTGTTGTTTATCATTTTCGACGGACGTCGCAAACAAAGGGTCATTCCTATCATCAAGCCTTTGCCTAATACCACGCTGGAGTTTACCAAAACTGTAGGGCAACTGTACTACCAACGACGCAACCATAAAAACATCGCAGAAAAGCGTATTACTCATTTTATGGAGTTTGTACGCACCCATTTATACTTGTCTACTGCCCAGTTTGATGATGATTTTTTGAATAAACTTGCTGCCAAAACCAATGGCGATCGACACGAAATAGCCACTCTGTTTAAACAGATTAAACAAGTAAAAGCCAAGTCGGTTATTTCTGATGCCCAATTGTTGCACCTGAGTAGCCATATAGACAGGGTAAAGGCTGCTTACGAAGGCAAAGACTTGAATAAAGTAGAAGAAACCAAAGCCTCAAAACAGTTTAACAACCACATTATTTTTGGTGTGTTTTGGCTCTTAATGGGCAGTGCAGCGGCACTATCTTATGTCATGACCTCAGACGGTGATATGTTGTACCTGTTTTTAGGTGTTGTGATATTGGGTATTTTACAAATTGCCTTTGGAACATCGCAACAAGCCAAAGAAAGAAGCAACCGGATAAGGTTGAGTAAGGGTAAAAAGCCTTTAAAGCAAAACAGTTTATAATGAAGACCTTCACCATAGGTTTGTGAACAAAACCAGGCGATCATAGACCACATTCCAAACATATCGTTTCTTGAAAAGCCTCTTAGACCTAAAGGTTTTGAGCTTTTATCTTTGGACGAGTTGTTTGCCCAACACCCCATCAACCACGACCCTTATAAACCTCACCGGCTTGATTTTTTCGCCATATTGATCATTAATCAGGGAAAAGCTTGTCATCACCTTGACTTTACAACTTATGTTTTGCGCCAAGGTGATTGTTTGGTTATTTCGCCAGGGCAAGTACACGCCTTTGACCTCCAGTCTACCTACAAGGGGCACCTGTTGCTATTTACCGAAGCATTTTTGCTTAAGTATGTAGCTCAATCAGCATGTGCCAAAATAGCCCAACTGTATAAGTGCCCCTTAAGCTTATCTTTTTTTAGTTTGCCAGAAAGCTCAAAACTAGTGACCACCATCAACGAAGTATTGATAGATACCGAAAAATTTGCTCAAACCGATATTATTGGGGCACACCTATCTATTTATTTGCTCAAGCTTGTTCGGCTTAACCAAACGCAGGCATTGGTTTATCGTGATGGCAGCAATTATGAATTATTCAACAGGTTTAACCAACAAGTAACCCAATACTTTCACCAAAGTCGCAATGCTAAAGATTATGCCCTTGAATTGGCAGTCTCTTACAAACACTTAAATGAAATATGTAAACAATTTACCCAAAAAACTGCCAAGGCATTTATCGACGATGTAGTAGTATTGGAAGCACAACGGCAGCTGTCATCCACGACTAACTCTATCAAAGAAATAGCCTTTGCCTGTGGGTTTGATGAACCTACCAATTTTTTGAAGTACTTCAAGAAGCATACTGGTAAAACCCCGGCCGATTTCCGAGCTAAATACCCATAGGTAATACATTTACCATAGAAACGCATCCTTTTACCTTTATTGCTCTTGGTTTTTGTCTGACCTTTGTACCTGTACAAATGAGTCTTTAACAAATTAACCTCTGTAAGATATGAAAATAGCCGTAACTGCTGCCAGTGGAAAATTGGGAGCTACCATCGTAAAACAACTTGTAAAAGATATAGGCAAAAACCAGGTAGTAGGCATAGCCCGTACCCCAGCAAAAGCTAAGCATTTGGGGGTAGAAGTAAGACCAGGCGACTATAATAGCCGTGAACAGTTTGATATAGCCCTTAAGGGAATAGATGCAGTATTGATTGTATCGGGAATGGATGCGCCTGAAAAACGCATAGCACAACACCGTAATATTATAGAAGCAGCAAAAACCAATGGGGTCAAGAAAATAGTATATACCAGTATTATAGGCGAAGAAGCAAAAACTGCTTTTAGCCCTGTTGTAAAGAGTAATCGCCAAACAGAACAGGACATTCAACGTTCGGGATTAGACTGGGTAATAGGGCGAAATGGTCTATATATAGAACCCGATTTTGAGTACCTCGAGCACTACACCAAGGCAGGTGAGATAGCCAATTGTGCAGGAAACGGTCAATGTGCTTATACCAGCCGTACCGAGCTTGCAGTTGCCTATAGCCATATGCTACAAGAAGAACAACACAATGGTCATGTATATCACCTGGTGGGAGAACCTATTACTCAAGCACAACTTACCGAATATATTAATCAGGTGTTTGGCACCAACCTATCTTATCGGCCTATGACTACCGAAGAGTATTTACTAGAGCGTAAAGCTGCTTTAGGTGATTTTATGGGAACAATCATTGGTGGTATTTACAATGGAATCCAACAGGGAACTTTTAACCCTGAGTCTCAATTTGATCAAGCTACTGGTAGGCCTCACCTTTCAGCCTTGGCAATGGCTCAGGCTTTCAAAAAAGCACAAGAAGCCCTGGTGTAGGCACACCACACCTGCATAAAACAACAAAGCCTGAAGTTGTATTAACTCCAGGCTTTTGTATGTATACATTTGTTTCACCTTTACCCCTGAAAAAACTCTTTCATTCTTTCAAAAAAGTTTTTGTCACTTTTCTTAGGGTTAGGCGTAAAGTTTTTAGCATCACGCAACTTCTCTAAAAGTTCTCGCTCCTGCTTAGTCAGGGCTTGTGGAGTCCATACATTGATATGAATCAACTGATCTCCCCTGCCATACCCTTCAATGTCTTTGATACCTTTTCCGCGCAAGCGCAGTATTTTACCACTTTGGGTACCAGGTTCTACTTTGATCTTAGCTTTGCCGTTAATCGTGGGAACCTCTACTGATATACCCAGCGACACATCTACAAAGCTTAGTTGTAAATCGTAAATTACATCAGTACCACGTCGGGTCAGGTGCTCGTGAGGGGCTTCTTCCACCACAATCAATAAATCGCCCGGCACGCCACCACGAGGGGGAACGTTTCCTTTGCTCGACATAGACAATTGCATGCCCTCAGTCACTCCAGGAGGAATGCTCACTGGTATTACTTCTTCTTCGAGCTGGCGACCTTCACCACTACAAGCCCCACATTTTTCGTTAATGGTTTTTCCTTCTCCATTACAGGTAGGGCAAGTACTGCTAGACACCATTTGCCCTAGCATAGTGTTCACTACCTTGCGCACCTGGCCAGAGCCATTACAAGTACCGCAGTTGTCTAATGATGAACCATTTTTGGCACCATTTCCCCCACAGGTCTCACAATTGGTATATCTTTTTACTTTTATTTTTTTATCTACACCCTCAGAAATTTCTTCCAGAGTAAGTTTAAGCTTAATACGAAGGTTAGAACCCCGGCGAGCACGTGCTCCTCCTCTGCCTCTTCCACCTCCGCCAAAGAAGCTGTCAAATGGGCTGCCGCCACCGCCACCTCCTCCAAAAATATCGCTAAATTGAGAGAAGATGTCGTCCATATTCATTCCTCCGCCTCCGCCAAATCCGCCAGACAAGCCCTCATGTCCAAAACGATCATAACGCTGACGTTTTTCATCGTTGTTGAGCACATCATACGCTTCTGCGGCTTCTTTAAACTTTTCTTCGGCTGTAGAATCTCCTGGGTTTTTATCAGGGTGATATTTGATTGCCAGCTTGCGATAAGCCTTTTTAAGCTCATCTTTAGAAGCTCCCCTGCTTACGCCCAGTACTTCGTAATAGTCCCGTTTAGACATCTTTTTGTTGTTTTTGTTAGCTTCCCACTACTACTTTTGCAAATCTTACTACTTTGTCATGCAAGTAATAGCCTCGCTCAATTTCATCAATCACTTTACCTTTTTGGTCGTCGCTTGGCGCGGGCACTTGTGCAATAGACTCATGTTCTTCTACATCAAACACCTTCCCAATAGTCGACTCCATAGGTTTTAAGCCTTTATTTAACAAGGTCTTGCCAAATTTATCCTGAATTAGCTTCACCCCTTCTTTGATTGCCTCTTTGTCTTCTGCTTCTTCAAATGCTTTGAGCGCACGTTCGAAGTCATCAAGAATAGGCAACAAGTCTTTCAATAAACCTTCATTCGCCAATTTTATTTGCTCAATTTTTTCTTTGGCAGTACGTCGGCGGAAGTTTTCAAAATCGGCATACAAGCGTACATATTTATCTTTAGCTTCTTGTACTTCAGCCTCAAGTTTTGCGTGTGTATCTTCTTGAGGTTGGGCACTCGCTTCGGTATTAGTTTCGCTTGCGTCAGCACTTGTTTCTTCTGTGGCATTTGCCTGTGCTTCCTGCTCTGTCAAGTTTTCACCATTTTGGTTGGTAGTGGCAGGTTCTTTCTCTGATTCTGAATTGTGGGTCATAACAACACTCAGTTTAATTCGTTTTAAGTCGGTTGCATAAAAGTCAATTTTTTTGCCAAAACCTTATTTATGACAAGTTGGCAGTCATTCCACCTCCTTTATATTCACCCTATCCTACAGCCACAAGTCCTTAGATGCCGATGCATATCGGTGGTATAAGCGATAAGCCGCAAGTCCTTAGATACCGATGAATATCGGTGCTAGTCCCCAAAGTGAGCTAGTTTTTTAGGGGCAAAATCACTGTGTATGTTTTGTCATTGGGTGTTTTCCAGGTTTTGAGCCACTGGTTATACTTACGCAACAAAGCAAGGTCTACCCTTTTTGTACGGGCAATCTGTTGCAAAGTGCTTCGGTTGCGTAAAGTAAAATGTTTAAGTCGAGTAGGTGTGGCAATATAACGGCTGAGTGGCTGCTCAAACACTAACTTATGAGCAAGAAAACGCCTGATATACCAGTGCGTATTTCCATCAATTGTCATCGTTTTTACTTTGGTTGGGCTATAGTTTACATACAAGTCTTCAAGGTACTCTTGGGTGCCCGCAAAGCCTAGGTTATAAGACAAAAGCGTGTACATCCAATTTTTGAAAAACAAGTGGTTTCGGTTCAAATAACGTGTGGCTCCATTGGTAGCTGTTACTATGTTTAAACGCTCGTCTACATTTTCATCTATTTGTATACCTACTTCCAACGCTGACTCCTCTTTAAACTGCCAATACCCTACAGCATTTGAGCTTGACACTGCATTGGCAATGAGCGAACTCTCTAAGATAGGCAAAAACCTAAAGTCACTGGGGATGTTTTCTTTACGCAGAATTTTTTTAATGATGGGCATATATACCTGAATACGCTCTAGTTTTTTCTGAAAAAACCTGGGGTGGCTCCTCAACTGATTAACTTCTGACTGGATCAAACGCTGGGCATAATCAGTAATTTTTAACCTTATACCAGCTACATACATTACCGTAGGTACATGGGGCGAATTGGGTGCTGCCCTTTCTACCCTTCCGTGTGGCTTGGTGTTTATTGGTAAATGAGTCATGTTGGCAACCCCGTGGGCATAAGCAGGACGAATCAGGAGTTTTTTACCCGCAAACACGGTGTTATTCCTCATTTTGTTGAGGGTTCTTAACTTAGTGACTGATACATTGTATTTTTTTGAAATTCGATAAAGATTATCGCCCGATTGTACTGTGTGAAATATTGCTGGATTGTTGTTGGTAGGCACCGCGCTGTAGGTCGTCAGTTTGTTGCCCACCAAGCGATGTTGAGGGTGGGTTTGGGTGCCCCCAGCGTATTGCCTGGTATGGTGTTTTTTGTAATTATTGGCCAGCAACTGGGTACGTTGTGAAGCAATTTTCAGGTGCTTGGGCACCGACATATACAATTGTTGACCTGCACTGAGCTTATTACTGTGTAGTCCGTTCCACTGCTTTACCTTATCTATGCTTACCCCATACAACCGCGAAATACTATAAAGCGTTTCACCCCGGCTTACCCGGTGTTTTACCTGACGATTTGCCAGAGGTTTGATTACTCTTGATGTGGGTGAATAACGCTTCACAGAAGCTCTGGTGTAGCGTTTGGTGTGGGTAATAGCGTGAGAGTTGCCACTAGGCGATCGGGTAGGCATAGGGATAATCACATAGTATTTTCTACCACTGGGTATTACCCGCCCCCTAAACCAGGCATTGTAGTGCTGCACCGAAGCAGCGGGCAAACTAAACTCTTTGCCAATACGATCAAAAGTTTTGTTATTGACTAGGTCATACTTGATGAGCGTCACTGCATATTGTTTTTTCTTGCGCAATGCACTGCTATAGACACTCCAGGTAGCCAAAAAATTGACTAAAAACATAGGGGTATTTTTGTCAAGTCGCAAGGTCTTGCTGTGCCTCGAATAATGATGCCGCAAAAAACGTCGGATTTGGTAAGACGACATTTCATAAGACAACAAAGTCTTGACCCAGTGTTGGCTACGTTGGTATTTTTTACGAAAGTAAAGTGCCAGTGCATGGCTAGTCATTACTACATTGAGGCTTTCGTCTAGTTGTGCGCCCACCCTTAGCCCCAACAAAGGCGCCATTTCATGGGCATTTGCCCAAAACTTAATACTGTCTTGCAGCGGATTATTGACCAAGGCAAGGTATTTAAAAGCCGCAGGTATTTTCAGGGGTCGCAACTCCTGATTGACCAAGGGTAAGTATAAACTTGCCAAAGGCACTTGTTTTTTCAGAAAATAAGGGCTTGCTCTTATCTGTTGCGCTTCTTTATTTACTTGTTGCCTGGCTCGATAACTTAGTTCAATTCTAATGTCACCTATGCGAAAAGAACTCTGAATGGGTGTTGCCTGAATGTGGTGAGCAATGCTACAATAAGTTCCTAATAAAAAGGCAGCCAACACCTTTTTAAAAAATGCCTCTAGAGTTAAATTTTTAGTCATTTTTGTTTAAATAAACCAATTTTGTATGATAGATCGTATGCGCCTGATTGAAGGATGGTTATATAATTTGTATAGCTTGGGGTGAAATTTAAAATTAAGTGTGATTTGGGTTAGGCATTTGTTAATATTACATTTGAACACACTATTTTAAGCCTTAAAGTAGAATAAATCTAAAAAATAAAGGCGATTTTACCAATAATACTTAAAATAGGCAGTTTTTGTTGGCTATACAATGAAACACTTTAGCTAAAAATCAACATTGGGTGTAGTAAGCTTGAGTAGTGACCCGTTGTAGATTCAATAATATCTACTCAATGATGCTATTGTTTTGGCATACCCAAACGGTGGTACTTACTTGTTTTTAACTCAGAAGATTCATTATGATAGAAATAGAAAATATTACCAAATCGTTTGGCGATAAAGACGTATTGAAGGGCATTAGTGGGGTATTTGAGCAGGGCAAAACCAACATGATTATAGGTGCCAGTGGTACCGGAAAAAGTGTATTACTTAAGTGTATTGTAGGGTTGTTGCGTCCCGATGAAGGCACAGTTAACTTTAACGGGCGGGAGTTTGCCCGTGGCAACAAAGATCTTCAGCGAGAAATTCGACGAGAAATAGGCATGCTTTTTCAAGGAGGGGCTTTGTTTGACTCCAAAACTGTAGAAGAAAACGTGATGTTTCCGCTAGACATGCTCACCAACGAATCGCGTAGCGACAAACTCGAACGGGTGCATTTTTGTTTGGAAAGAGTAGGACTGGAACATGCCGCAAAGCGGATGCCCTCGGAGATAAGTGGAGGCATGCAAAAAAGAGTAGGCATTGCCCGCTCTATTGTAATGAAACCAAAATATTTGTTTGTAGATGAACCCAATTCAGGGCTTGACCCACTCACAGCCATTACTATAGACAACCTTATTCATGAGATTACCACCGAATATAATATTACAACTATTATAGTATCACATGATATGAACTCGGTAATGGAGATTGGCGAATATATTATGTTTTTGCATAAAGGGTATAAGGTTTGGGAAGGCAGCAATCAGCAAATCACTAAAGCAGATGTAGAAGAACTCAATAACTTTGTATTTTCCAATAAGCTGTTGCGTGACCTGCGCCAACACTTATAATACACTCTAGTCCTAGAGAGGCTCTCTTCAGACCAAAACTCAAGGTAAACTTAATTTCTCAGTACAATCTCTGGTAAACTGTATGGAACTTTTTACCTGACTTTAACATTTTGGAGGTGAACAAAAAAACAAGAAAGCGGAAAGACCAAGTGAAGTCGAATATTATCGTAATAATACCAGCTTATAACGAAGAAGCCTCTATAGCCAAAGTAATTGCTGATATACCCAAAGGGTTGGCAGAGGAGGTAATTGTGGTGAACAATAACTCAACCGACCGCACTGCTGAGATGGCTCAAGCTGCCGGAGCAACTGTACTCAACCAACGCCAGCAAGGATACGGAGCTGCTTGCCTTAAAGGCATTGCCTATGCAAGAGAAAAAAAAATGCCGCCGGAGATTGTAGTCTTTATCGATGGTGATTACTCTGATTTTCCTCAGCAAATGCCCGATGTATTAGCACCCATCATAGAGCAAGACATAGACATGGTGATTGGTTCGCGGGCGTTGGGTCAACGACAAAAGGGAGCTATGATGCCTCAACAAATTTTTGGCAACTGGCTTGCTACCCGGCTTATTCGTTTGTTTTATGGCATGCGTTTTACCGATCTTGGTCCTTTCAGAGCCATTAAGTTTCATAAATTGCTGGCCATAGGTATGAAAGACGAGGACTATGGCTGGACTGTAGAAATGCAACTCAAGGCTGCCAAGTATAAGCTAAAAGTAACCGAAGTACCAGTAGATTACAAAAAACGCATTGGCGTATCGAAGGTAAGTGGCACCATTAAAGGTACGTTTATGGCAGGTTATAAAATTCTCTGGACTATTTTTAGGTATTTGTAAGTAGTTGTGGTCTTGATAGATGCTTGTCGTTTTCGCGTGTACTGTAAAAGATGTTCAGCCACAAGCCAGTGGGGATGAGGACAGGCGCCAGTAGAGTATTATACCCTCTCTCAATAGTAGGGTACAAACTGAAGTATTCCATTAATTAAGCAGGAATTTAACCTATTTTATGCCACACACAGGGACACAATATCTACTGACATGAAATTGTATAATTCGTTATTTTTGTCAATCAAAAAAGGCATATTTGTATAAGAAAGTAGCTATTGTTTTTTTAGTGTAATCTTTCCTGATTCAATATTATATATGTATTCTTTATTATTATTCTTATTTTTGTCCAAATAGTACTCCACCAAAAGCACCTTATTCTTAGCCTTATATTTTTCCTCGATAACGTCCTCTCTGAAATCAATAGGTTTCCCTACATAGTTATCACCTGTTTTGGCACGATTCTTCAAAACAGCTCCTATTAGGTTATCTATTGATTTTTGATTTAATGCATCTCGAGCTGTGCCCATTAAGTCATCTTTAAAGTCTTTCATTACCAACGCCCCCCCATCAGTATCAATATACCTTTCATTAAAGCCTAAACTATGCCCTAGTTCATGGGCTATCCTGCCAACCTCTACCTCCCCTTTTCTTGGTTCTTCTCCTGCTACAATACGATTATTGGGTTTATACATAGGGTACTTCCCATTAAAAATTAAGAGAACCCCTACATTATTATTTGCTTTAATCATTTTTTTTGCCTCTGATATTGAATCAACAGCCATAAAGCTTGTATCGATTTGAACCTCGACAACCTTCCCACCATGCTTAAAAGATGCCTGCCCTCCTTTCAAATATTCATTTACATCAGATAACTGCTTTTTCTTGATCAACTCTTCTCCTACCTTTTTCCCCCCCTTTGTAATCACATACGCATGAACACTAATTAATATTTGTATTTTCTGTTCATCTTCTTTTATTTCTACCCTTGGACCTTTTGCTTTTTTTGCTGTACCTGATACTCGCGGATTGTATTTAGACCATTGTCTATCTAAATTCACTCCGATTTTGCTACTCCAAGGTGCGTATTTATTTTCAATTACTGAACTCAATCCAGGCTCCATCACATTCATCATCCTACCCACAGCTTTCGCGTCCTTCGTACTCGAACGAGTGGCATATTCCTTTTCTAACTTTGTTTGTCTTGATCGCATAATGTAAGTATATTGGGGTGATTTGAACTTGTATCAAAATACGAAAAAAATGGAGGATTCGACCAGTTTTGAAGAGAATTATCATATATTCTAATTCACTCCCAACTTGTGTCTACTGAAGCCAATTCAACGCTCACTCAACATTGATGGTACACTGGATGCATTTGTTTTTATAAAAGTAGGAAAGCAAGATGCTTCCTCCCTGATAGTGGCAAACTTACGCTACATATTTTTGTAGAGAATCAGGAATCAATGAAGATGATAGGTGAGTTTTTTTTTCGTATCACAAGAATCTCACTTGCAATCGGATGTGTTTTTTTGGCATCCGCAGGGTCGTAAATAAATTTAAAATCACCATAAAGGATAAAGTCAACAATATAATCTCTATAAAAGAGGTATCTATGTTGATCATACTTTTTTCTCTTTACCTCTTCTTGGTTTATTTGTAAGAAAATACCTTGCGCATCGTGTGATGCTATGATTTTTTGAGGTCTTGAAACATAGAAGTTAAGGGTTTCTCCCTCAAGTATTGCTACTATTTTACTTTTATATTCCTTTTTTTTCAACCCATTGATGGGCACAAGCAATGTAGAATCAGAGTAATTGATAAGGTATCCCACTAAATTAACCTATGGAGGGATGGTATTATCTACCAGGCTATCTTCCTTGTAACTATCTACTTGGCTTTGATAAATCATTATCATCACTTGTCTCTTTTTGACCTGACTACAACAAGCACTTGTCAAAAAAAGAATACCTAAAATAAAATCATTTTAACGTTTCCTTTGAACTTCATATTTTTTTGCTCTTTCTAAATAATCTTTTCTAAAAGACGCTGGCACCTTTTTCCAGGTTGAGTGCTTTCTTTGCAAGTCATATGCCTTATAGTGAGTGCCATTGGGGTCATAGCTTGTTTTGTCATTAAACCCAAACCCTTTCACGCCATGGCCTAGAAACTCATGGATTCCCAATGTATTTTGAGCACCCGATACTGTATTTAAGTCTGCGTTCACAATACCACGCTTGGTTACAATTGTCACTTTGATTACGCCAGTTTCATCACCTCTATAGCCCTTGTTGTTAGGGAGCCAGGTCGCTGTGTCTTTTTTTCTATCTGTATTTGCTACACCTTGACCTGGAGATGGATCGTTATAACCTCCCGGCTTCAGTTTATAGTCTGTACTTTTACTAGAAATATTTGTACCAGTACTTACCGACAGCTCACCGTTATGCAATAGTTTTATATCAACTTCTGGCATAGCTGCTATAATAGGTGTATATATTTTTGATATTGCCTGGGGTGAAAGCTCTGTTTTATTAATAAGTGTAGCAAAGCCCAAAATATAAGCTAAGGCTTGTTTAGGTGAAGTAGCAATATCTTCAAACCATTGTGTTCCATATGTTTTTTGTGAGTGAGCCCTGGCTTTAGCTATGGCTCTTTTTCCTACAACTCTTATGTAGTCCGTTTTACCATCACCACCTTGTGTTATATAATTCCCTTCAAGATCATAAAACCTATCATAAAAACCACCCTTACTATCAAATTTACTGAAGATGTTTGCCGACCCAAACCCAGAATGCCTGCTGTCTTGCCTGGCTAAAGCAAACTTTGTCGCCTCTTCTTCATTGTGTACTTTACTTCCCATTACATTCATCATCCTCCCTACAGCTTCCGTATTTTTCGTACTCGAACGAGTGGCATATTCCTTTTCTAGTTTTGTTTGTCTTGATCGCATAATGTAAGTATATTGGGGTGATTTGAACTTGTATCAAAATACGAAAAAAATGGAGGATTCGACCAGTTTTGAAGAGAATTATCAACTATTGCAGCAAGAGCTTACCTGGGTGGGCAATGTGTTTCAGCGGCAGTTGCAGGCAAATGCTGCTATATTACTGGAAAGCAATTCGTTGGCCGACCAAATAACCGCAGAAGAGGGCTGGAAACTGGCAGAGGTAGGAGAACCCCTGACCGACGAAGAAATTGCCCAACTCTACCGCCGCTATGGGCAAAGCGATACCCCCATTGAACCTATACCCATGCCCGACTTGAATCAGGGCACAGGAGCTTATGCCGAATTTATTCGCAAATTTGATTTTGACCAAACCGAACGTTTAGTGCTTGCCCTGGCACTCTACCCTCATGTGCTGCCCGATGTACTCGACCATTGGGTGAAAACCCTCAAAGATAACATTGCTCAATTACCGGGCAACATTGGGCTTGCCTACCCTCATTTTTTGCCTACCGGCAAAACCGCTTTATTTTTACTGGCAGGGTTCGACTATCAACAACAACTCTTGCTTCAGCACCAACTATTTACCCCTAGTCATCCGTTTGCCCAGGCAGGTATTATTACCTTGGGCAAAGTATCTGCCGACGAACCCGCCATCAATGGTACGCTGGTAGTTGCTCCAGAATACTTGCACTTGCTTACTTCGGGCAAGCCGTACCGTCCAGCCTTGAGCCACCAGTTTCCGGCGAAACAATTGACCACCCAACAAAGCTGGGAAGACTATGTTTTACCTCCAGGTACTCAGGCTCAAGTAGACGAGTTGCTTGCCTGGACAACACACTACTACAAACTACGCGCCCACCCATCATTTGGGACAGACAGCAAGGGCTATAAGTGTTTATTGTATGGGCCATCGGGCACGGGCAAAACAATGTTGGGCAGATTATTGGCACAAAAAACCGAGCGGGAAGTATGGCGAATTGATATTAGCCAGATGGTAAGTAAGTTTGTGGGCGAAACGTCTAAAAAAATTCGCCAGGTATTTGACACGGCCCGGCATTATGATCATATTTTATTTTGCGATGAGGGTGAGGGCTTGTTTTCTAACCGTAGTGCCTACGCCAGCACTGCCCAAGATACTTACGTAAACCAAGAGGTGGGCTATTTACTTCAGGCAATGGAAGATTACCCTGGCATTTTGCTGGTAGCAACCAACAACCTCCAAAACATAGACCAGGCTTTCATGCGTCGGTTCAACACCTCTATTCAGTTTCGCTATCCCAACAAGGCTTGCCTGCTAAAGCTGTGGCAAAAGGCGTTGGCACCTTTTGAGCTTGCTCCTGGTATTGACTTGCCTTTCATCGCCCATACTCAGGCTCAAGCCAGCCTATCGCCCAACGAGGCGCGCTCCCAACCCGTTACAGGAGCACAAATTATGGCAGTCAAAGATTTTTTGGGTATTATGGCACTCAAGCGCAATCACTGGAAGGTAACCCCCGAAGACTTGCTAGAGGCTTTGCAACAAAAGCAGTTTTCTGTGAAAAACTTGCGCCCACAGTTGTTGGGCAAGGTGCATTAACAAATACCAATGCCATCAAAGAGTCAATAATGAGCTGTCTTATTCGTAACCAAGCAACAAATAGTGATCACCAGCATACTATGAGCAAGAGATTAGGTTTCTTTTAGCTCCAATATAGCCCAACCTCTGGAAACCAAAACCACTACTTATTTACTCGCCAACACCCCCATTATCTCTTCTTGCATTGCCATAGTATGGGCATACCCTGCATCAAACATTTCGTCTACCTTCTTAAGCTCAAAGGTAGTATAGTTGCCAAGCGCAGGAGGTTCTATAAATACGTCACATTGCCTGATCTGCGACTGCATACCTTTGTGTCCAATCATAATCATAGTACGTTCCAGCACTTTTCGTGTAGATTTTATGGGCTGTTCGATATCTATAGGGTTACAATGTACCCCTATACGAAAATCACAATCTTTGATCGGTTCAGCAGGCATATTATTTACCAAACCACCATCTACCAACACCCGGTTGTTGTAATGAATAGGGCTAAACATGACCGGAATACAAGAAGATGCCATTAACGGTAATACAAGGTTGCCTTGGGTAAAATACACCAGCTCGCCCAGGTGAATGTCAGAAGCAGCCACCGTTAAAGGAATTTTTAGCGCTTCAAATGAGTTATGAGGCAAATACTTAAGTAGCAAAGGTTCAATTTTTTCAATGTTGAGCAAACCACGGCTAAATTTTGGGCGGACAAAACGTAATAGTTTCGCTGATTTTAGTATTTCAAGGGTCTCTTTAGGAGCATAGCCCTGAGAATACATGGCTCCCATAATAGATCCAGAGCTTACACCTACGATTTGATTGATTTTGATACCCATTTCGTCCAGCGCCTGCAATACGCCCAAATGCCCTACTCCACGCAAACCTCCCCCTGACAAAGTAATGCCTATTTTCATTGTAATATTTTTTAGTTAAGAATTAGTAGCAACAATAGGGACAAGCTTGCAATCTGTCGCTTGTACCACCGATATGCATCGGCACCTAAGGACTTAAGGCTTTACCATCAATTACTAACTATAAGAAATCAACGTAATTTTTGGCAAAAAAAATAGTGTAAAACCCTAAAATTTTACACTATTTTTATTTTTTAAGCTGTAAAGCGTACTACTCTTGTACTTCACCCATTCCACTAAACTTCTCTATTCGCCGATTGACCAACTCTTCGGCAGAAAGTTTTTGCAATGCTTTGATTTCTTTCAAAATCACTTGTTTTACAGTCTCATAAGTAGATTTAGGGTTGGCATGTGCCCCTCCCAAAGGTTCAGGAATGATCTCATCTATTAGTTTGAAGCCTTTCATATCATCAGCGGTAAGCTTCAATGCCTCGGCCGCTTGTTCTTTATAATCCCAGCTACGCCATAAGATAGTCGAGCAGTTTTCAGGAGAAATTACTGAATACCAGGTATTTTCCAGCATCATTACTTTGTCGCCTACTGCTATGCCCAAGGCACCACCCGATGCTCCCTCGCCAATCACAATGCATATCACAGGAACTTTGAGAGTAAACATCTCTTTGATATTTCGCGCAATCGCCTCAGCCTGCCCTCTTTCTTCAGCTTCAATTCCAGGAAAAGCTCCTGGAGTATCGATCAAGGTCACTATAGGTTTATCAAATTTTTCAGCAAGCCGCATCAAACGCAATGCTTTACGGTACCCCTCTGGGTTAGCCATTCCAAAGTTTCGGTATTGCCGTTGTTTGGTATTGCGTCCCTTTTGCTGTCCTATAAACATTACAGTTTGTCCGTTTATATCGCCAAAACCACCCACCATTGCCTTATCATCAGCAATGTTACGGTCACCGTGCAACTCTACAAAGTTGTCACACATCTCGTGGATATAGTCCAAAGTATAAGGACGGTTTTGATGACGAGACAGCTGCACCCTCTGCCAACGGGTGAGGTTGGTGTAGGTCTCCTTCTTTACTTTTAATATATTTTGTTCGAGCACTTTGATAGCGTCTGCTACGTTGGCATCACTCTCTACCGCAAGTTGTTTCATATCATCCAACTTTTGCTCTAGTTCCGCAATGGGTTTTTCAAAATCTAAAAGCATAATCTCTTTTTTGGTTTGCCTCAAGGTGAGCAAAGATAGTTGATAAAAAAGTGATGCCCAAAGAAATGTAAGTTAGTTTATCTTTTTTGTTGTTGCTTACACAAATATAAAATATTGATAATCAAATTATTACAACTTTTCAAAAAACAATACTCAGCTATAAAAGCCCTATAATGAAGGTCAAATAGGGGTGTTTTTGGGCACATTTACCAAAAGAAAAGCTCTCAATTGGTAAATATCGGGACTTAACTTACGTATTCAGTAAAAGAAATATGAAAATGTGTATTTTTACACTTAAGTGGGTTTTCAATTCGTTGTTATAACCTATTCAACATTCATCCCTGCATAACTGAAAACGATTTATATATCAATGTCAAATATACGTATTACCTGGGCCGCATTATTTGCTATAATAGTCTTGCAAACATCTTGCGCCAAAATAGATGAGGTGTCTCCAGATAGCACCGGAACAGACACTACTGCCACCGCTGGTGGAACAGCACAAAAAGACGCTATTCTCAAACTTTATAATGAGGAGTACGTTCCCTCCATTCTTACCGAAATCGGCTGGAGTGGTAATATAAGCAACTGTAATGCAGGTATTACTCCCACCAATACTCAAAATAAGGTACTTCAACGCCTCAATTTTTACCGCAAACTGGTAGGTTTACCTGGCAACGTGGTATTGAACACCGAAAAAAGTAATAAATGTCAACAAGCTGCCTTGATGTCACGAGCCAATAACTCTCTCTCTCACTCTCCACCTACTACCTGGTCGTGTTATACTGCCGATGGGCGTGAAGCCTGTGGCAAGTCTAACTTATCACTAGGTTCGGCAGGCTCTAGGGCGATCGATGCCTACATTAGAGATGCTGGTTCAGGAAACTATTTTGTAGGGCATCGTCGTTGGATACTGTACCCCAAACTACAAGAAGTAGGTACTGGAGACACTGACCGTAGCAACGCCCTGTGGGTAATTGGTGACATAGGTCCGGTACCCTTAAATATGCCCGACTTTGTAGCCTACCCACCCAAAGGCTTTATGCCCCAGGATTTGGTGTACCCACGCTGGTCTTTTTCTATTCCCTCGGCTGACTTTTCTAACGCCAAGGTAACAATGACCGATGCCAGTGGCAATGCAGTAAACCTCACCCAGGAACAACTCAACAACGGTGGATTTGGCGATCGTACAATGGTATGGGTTCCTGAAGATATCAACATTACCTCTGCCGATGATGTAACCTACAAGGTAAACATTACTGGGGTAAAACTAGTAAGTGGCGAAACAAAAGACTTTAACTATGAAGTCACTATTTTTAAAGCAAAATAGCCTGAAACTAAAAACAATATCTTTATTATTTTATATATTAAAGTCGGTGTTTCCACCGACTTTTTTTTATATTTCAACAAACAACCACTCACTAAGAATTTAGACCTTATGCTATTTAAAAAATTTAATAAGTACTTAACTTCTTTTGTGTTCAGCATTGTATTCATCCACCTTGCACACGTATCTATAGCCCAAGTTGGCAAGAAAAAAGTTTTTAGATATAACCAAACCGGAGGACTCACTTCACTCGACCCGGCTTTTGCCAATAAAAGAGCCAACATCTGGGCAGTTACTCAGCTTTACAATGGCTTGTTTCGCTTTGGAAGAAGCAACCGAGTAACCCCCGACCTGGTAAATAAATGGGAAGTAACTGAAGACGGTAAAACATACACTTTTCACATCAAAAAAGGCATCAGGTTTCACAACCACGAAGTGTTTGCTAACCATAAAAGGCGGGAGGTAGTAGCAGCCGATTTTGTGTATACTTACCGACGTATCTTGAATCCGGAAACCAAAAGTCCTGGAGTCTGGATATTTAAAGATAAAGTGCTGCGTAACTCTAATCAATCCATTTCTGACACTTGTTTTCGAGCAATCAGCCGCTATAGCTTTAGGGTATACCTTCACCAACGCTTTGATCATTTACCCCAGTTGTTGGCGATGCCATACACTTTGGTAGTGCCTCATGAGGCAGTTACCAGATACGGTAAAGAGTTTGGTAAAAACCCTGTGGGTACTGGTGCTTTTAGATTTGTACTCTGGAAACCCAACAAGTTGTTGCTGCTCAAAAAAAACCTTCTCTACTGGAAGTTTACCTATGATGGCAAAAAACTTCCATTGATGGATGAGGTGCGTATCTCATTTATAGAAGATCGCAAAAAAGCCTTTAAAATGTTTACTCAAGGTAAGCTCGATTTTTTGACTGGAACCATAGAAAGTAGTGCTGACTTATTGCTAGATGAAGATGGTACTGTAAAAGAAAAATGGTTGGGGAAGTTTACTGTAGAAAAGGTACCTTATATGAATACTGAATACATAGGGTTTGCATTTGAACACCCCAGCGAAAAAAAACTTTGGACAAACAAAAAATTACGTCTGGCACTTAGTTATGCCATCGATCGTGAAGGGTTGGTAAATAAACTACGAAATCAAGTGGGCATTCCGGGGCACTATGGCATTGTACCCGAAGTTATTTCTTACAGTACTCGTGCCAAGGGTTATCGGTATAACATTGTAAAAGCACGTAAATTGTTGAAAGAAGCAGGTTACCCAGAGGGTAAAGGTTTGCCAACCATTACTTTGCATACTCACCTAGCCGACAAAAAACTGGCTGAATACCTTCAGTCACAATGGCGCTACATTGGAGTCAATGTAGTGATTAACCGTCAGAAGTTTTCGAAACACCAACAAAAAGTAGATGCTGGCAAAGCAGGGTTATTCAGGGGCTCTTGGTTGGGCGACTATCCTGATCCGGAAAATTACCTGGCAATGTTTTACAGCAAAAACTTTGCTCCTGATGGACCTAACAAAACCCACTATCAAAGCACTCAGTTTGACCAGCTCTTTGAAGCAGCCCGTACTGCCCAAAGCTCATCTACCCGACACAGTGCTTATCGCAAAATGGATCAAATGATCATGGATGAAGCTGCGGTAATTGTACTCTATTACGACGAAAATATATGGCTTAAACAAAATAACATTGAAGGTCTGGAAACCAACCCGATGAATAATTTGATTTTGGAAGGTGTAAACCGAAAATAAACACTTTATCAAGTTTTAATTGTACTTATTAAAGCATTTGTCTGATTGCATTAATTTTATTTAAATATAATTTTTCTAATACACAAAAAGCTTTAAATTAGTTTATTACGCCAAAAAATGTAATATTTACAAGCATCCGATTATTCCAATATTTTTAAGTTTTTTTTATTACAATGTAAGAAAAGATTAGAAAACTTTAATACATTTGTATCACTCTCAAATAGATAACCTAAGTCAAAAGTAAACTGATATGGATGCAAATAATAAAAGAATAGCGCTTGTTACTGGTGCAACTGGTGGTCTGGGTACTGCTATGTGTAAGCAGCTTTTTACAGACAACTACAGGGTGCTTGCTAACTACCGTAACCCTGAAAAAGCAGAAAAATGGGCAGCTGAAATGAAAGCTGAAGGCTTTGAAATAGAGATGTTTTTAGGTGATGTATGTGACTTTGATTCAGTTGAAAAAATGATTACCGAAATCAAGGAGAAAGTAGGAGTCATCGATATATTGATCAACAATGCAGGTATTACCCGCGACATTGCTTTCCACAAAATGTCAAAAGATCAATGGGACGCTGTGATTGGTACTAACCTTACCAGTGTTTTTAATTGCTCACGCCATGTAATTGCCGATATGCGTAACCAAGGCTATGGACGGATTATCAATATTTCGTCAGTAAATGGTCAAAGAGGACAGTTTGGACAAGCCAATTACTCTGCCGCAAAAGCAGGTATCCACGGCTTTACTAAAACACTGGCAATGGAAGTAGCCAAAAAAGGGATTACAGTAAACACTATCTCGCCTGGTTATATTGGTACCGATATGGTGATGGCTGTACGCGAAGATGTACGCCAAAAAATAATTGATCAGATTCCGGTAGGGCGTTTGGGTGGTACTTTTGAAGTGGCACATTTGGTATCATTCCTTGCCTCTGAAAACTCAAGTTTTGTCACTGGAGCCAATTATGCAATCAATGGTGGGCAACACGTATACTAAAAACCTATTTATATTATAAGTAAAACCAGAAAACTCACCTACTCCACCAAGTGTTATACTTGGCTAGTGTACTGCTTCAAAAAGAACTATCATCGCACTGCTGTACTCAATGTTAGTTATATTGGAGCTATAACCTTGATTTATTTCAGGCTTTACCAAACAGGTATTTTGTTTCCTTAGAATACTTCTCAATGTATATTTTCTAAATACATAAAAAAAACAGGCAGTGAAAATTGCCTGTTTTTTTTAATTTTAGAACTTGTATTTATTATTTTTTCTTCGCTTTAGCTTTTTTACTCTTGGCTTTAGCTTTGGTTTTTTTAGCTTCAGATTTCACTTTAGCCTTTGCTTTATCTACTTTCTTTTCGGCTTCAGCTTTAGCTTTTTTAGCTTCTTTTTTAGCCTCAGCTATTTTTTCTTTCATTTTAGCGTTTGCTTCTTTAGCTTTTTGTTCTGCTTTGGCTTGGGCTTTTTTAATTTGTTCTTTGGCTTTTTTCATTTTTTAAAACTTTTATTTTTGATTTTTGTTTTATTGTTGTAGCGTACTTTTATTGAAGTTTGGCTACCGTTTCACTTTTTAGGAATTGTGAAACAATGGTTAGTTGTAACTTTGATTACTAAAGTTATTTTTTTAAATATTAAAGAAGCGACTCTTTAGTATTTATTTTTGCTCCCCCTAATACCTAACCCATTATTTAATATTTAAGGTACTAGTGTGCACTGGGGACTAAATTCCTACCATGTTAGCTTCGCAGAGCTCGCCACAGCATAGCTGCCCCGATGAAATGAATCGGGATTTAGAAATAGGCTCGGTTCTTCGGAGTCTTTAGCCCGCTGACTTTACTTCAAAAAGTTTGCGTAGCTCCGGTTCCGATATACATCGGAATTGTAAACTAACTCTGCGCACTTTTTTAAGTGCGTCAGCAAACAAAATACCCTCGAATAAATAGCACATTTATTGAATCCCCAGTGCACTAGCTACTCTACCCTACCTACCCATAAAGCGTCTTTCAATGTGTAAACTTTGGCGGTTCGATCAGCACGTGGGAGTACTAGCTGAGGTGGTAGTGGTATTTTTTCTTTTTACTGCTTTCTTCTTAGCCTGATGGCTAGTTTTATTACTGGAGCCGATCATGCAATCAGCAGTAGGCAATACGTATACCAGTCATTGAAGAGGCTATACATACTGAATTATTAAGGTGAATCCGACAAAAAACAGGCAATTTTCATTGCCTGTTTTTTACGCTTCTAGAGCTTGTTTTTATTATTTCTTCTTTGATTTTTTAGCTTTTGCCTCCGCTTTAGCTTTTTTAGCTTCTGCTTTTACTTTAGCCTTTGCTTTTTCTACTTTCTTTTCGGCTTCAGCTTTAGCTTTTTTAGCCTCTTTCTTAGCATCAGTTATTTTTTCTTGCATTTTAGTATTGGCTTCTTTTACTGCTTTTTCAGCTTTAGATTTTGCTTTTTTGATAGCTTTCTTCATATTTTTGGATTTTATGTTTTTAAACTTTTATTTTAATTGATGTAGCCTTTTTTTCCTTTTTATTAAAGGCTTGGCTACTGTTTCAGATTTTATAGCCTCTGAAATCGGATTAGCTGTAATCTTATTATCTTGCTGGGTTACCTCACTGATAACCTTTGTTTTTGTTTCTTTTACTAGGCGCTTACCCTACTCATTAGTACGTTCGTTACTAACAACATTAGGATTGATAGTATTTTAGGCTCTCCTATACTTTCTGTATTGTAACTCTTCTTATATTTATACTTTTATTACTGCTTGTTTTTTCAGTTATTTTGTTAGTTAGTTGACTAATTGTGATCAATTCTGAAGCAAAATTAACAATTTATTAATGTAATAAAAATATTAAATTAACATTATTGATTAAGTAAATTACCTATCATTTAACCAAATGCCCTATAGAACGCAAAAATAGCCATCTAGTCAGCCTTTCTCTATTATCAAAAATAACCTTTTAAAAAAGTTATATGTTACCAAAATAACAACTCCGCAGCTTTTTTGTTCAAAAAAAATAAAATTATAAACTCTCCTGAGCTGTTACTGTCCCCTCTTATTAGCAACATCAAGGCTATTTATCATCCAAAAACAAAGGAGTCTTTCCGTTAGTAATAATTACTTTAGAATTGCCAGACCTCACCAATTCTTTCATCACTTCAATGCTTCTCATCTGAAGTACTTCTTTTGTCAATCCATTTGAAATGATTTTTTGAAAGTCTTTTATTCCTTCAGCCTCAATTCGCTTTCTTTTTGCTTCTTGTTGCTCACGCTGTAAAACAAACTGCATTCTCATAGCGTCTTGTTCAGCAGCAAGTTTTTGTTCGATCGCTTTGGATACTCTCGCAGGTAAACTTATGCTTTTGAGCAATACTGCTTCTATCAAAAAACCTCGCTTATCAAGTAGCTCTTTCATGCGCTCTTGAATTTTATTTTCTATGACCGACCGCTCTCCTGAATGCATATCTTTGGCAAAAAACCTGGCACACACATCGGCAGAAGCCGATCTAAAAACTGGTAATATAAGAGTTTTCTCATATCCATATCCTACATTTTTAAGTATTTCAGCCGCATCCTCTTTTTTTATGCGATAAAGTATAGATATGTCTGAAGAAATAGTGAGCCCTTCTTTACTTGGTAAATCTATTTTCAGCTCCATATTAATAGACCTGGCGGGGAGTGTTAACATTTTAGTGGTAAACGGGTTAATGGAATAAAGTCCAGGTTCTAAAGTTCGTGGCTTGACTTTACCAAACTTAGTCTTCACCCCTACCATATCTTGCCTTACCACAGTACAAGAACTAAACAATAAGCCCATAATACTCAAAGTAATTAAAGTGTAGTGTTTCATAATGTACATTTTTAAGTTTTACTTCAATAAATAATAGTAATACTTGCAATTAAAATCGTGTTACTTTAAATATAACTCATGTCAGGTGATAAAAGATTAAATTTTATACGAAAAAAGAGGCTTATTATACAAAACTGATGACTTGGCAAGAAAAATTGCCCTCTCTCTTTTTACTTACAACAAGGGCTATGGCGTTAGAATCCCCTTACTGAGGGACAACAAGCCCCTTGCCCCACCCAGCTGATCAAACAAAGGCTTTCCAATTGACCGGATGGTCGAGTACATCATTGGTTTACCCTGACCGCTTCCAGGAAAAACTACATAAATAATCCCGTTTGCTACGCCTCCAGTACGTGCATTGGCATTTACACCTAATAAACGCGCCAAAGCTATAGAGCCTTCTCCTATTCTGGTGTTGGCACCTGTATCGGCATATATGGCATACGCCCAACGCTTGTTGCGAGTGTTATAGACTACTGCTACATCACCCAACTTTACCCTTCCACTTTGCTTTACCTTAGGAGGCAATACTATATAAGGTATTGTCTCAGCATTGACATACCTCCGCTGATCCCAGGGAGCATACCTAAAATCTTGCAGACTGGTCATAGATACATAATAACCACTTTTCTGCACTACTGGTTTACCATTTTTTGTAGCAATCGCCCACCATTTACCTCCTTTACCTGCGTGTTTCAAGTCGTCAATCCCAGTGTTTTTAGGGTGATAAGCCCTTGGCGAACCATCAGCGTCAATGCTCATACCACTGCCAAACAATAATGCCTGACAGGGTTGAATTTGCCAGACTGTTTTTTTATCAATGACTAATAATTTTCTCAGAGAAGTGTTATTAGCAAAAGGTAGCCGAATCATTGCACGTTTTTTTTGCTTTGGGAAAGTAGCTATGCCCACATCAGGCAATATGTCAGGTACATTGGGTAACAGGTTTACAAGAGGCTGGTTAGACCGTAGGTAAAGTTTGCCATAAGGTGTGGCTTCCAGCGTATCGGTTTGCTGTTTTGGCTGGCTTGAAGTGGTTGCTTCAGTACAGGACACCAACCACCCTGATAGTGTAATGAAGTGAAATAACAATGTAAATCTTAGAGAACTCATATTTAAAAATACGCAAAAAAAAATAGCTACCTATAAACCGAAGTCTATAAATAGCTATTCTTGAAATCATACGAAGTTATAAGCATACGCTAATATTCATCGTCATTGAAAAGGAAATCATCTTTTGTTGGATAATCTGGCCAGATTTCCTCAATGTTCTCATAAGGTTGGCCGTCGTCTTCAATTTGTTGAAGATTCTCCACGATTTCCATAGGGGCTCCCGTTCGAAGAGAGAAGTCTATTAACTCCTCTTTTGTGGCAGGCCACGGAGCATCTTCTAAATATGAAGCTAATTCTAATGTCCAGTACATATATAGAAATTGAAAAAGGTTATTGTTCTACATCTATTTATTTTCAGATACTATCTGACAGAGGAATTTGTTTTAACAAATTCCATTCTTTTTTGACAAAAAAAATAGTTTTTTTAAGCCTGTTGACTAAAATGTATAAATACGTTCTTTAAACAGGCTTTTTAGCTACATTTTTAATTCATTAAGTCTGCCAATTCAGCCTCCATTTCTGCCAAAATTTGTTTTTTCACCTCAATTTTACGCTTCTGAATGGCAAGCGTATTACGAAGTTGGCGTTCATCCTTGTCTTGATAGCCACGATTATTGTTATAACGGTCGCCACCTCCACGGTTGTCATACTTATTATAACCTCCACCGCCTCCACGGTTGTTGTTATAACGGTCGCCACCTCCACGGTTGTCATACCTGTTGTTGTTATAACTACCACCGCCACCACGGTTGTCATATTTGTTGTAACGGTCGCCACCTCCACGATTATCGTATTTGTCGCGGTTATCATACTTGTTGTAACGGTCACCGCCTCCACGGTTGTCGTACTTGTCGCGGTTATCGTATTTGTTGTAACGGTCGCCACCTCCACGGTTGTCGTACTTGTCGCGGTTGTCATACTTGTTATAACCTCCGCCTCCACGGTTGTCATATTTGTTGTAACGGTCGCCACCTCCACGGTTATTGTTATAACGGTCACCACCTCCACGGTTGTCGTACTTGTCGCGGTTGTCATACTTATTATAACCTCCACCGCCTCCACGGTTATTGTTATAACGGTCACCACCTCCACGGTTGTCGTACCTGTTGTTGTTATAACCACCACCACGGTTGTCATACTGACTTTGGCTCTGGCTCAATTTGCTTTCAGCAAACTGTACATCGTGCTCATCACGACGAATCAATTCACGCATAAAACTAATTTTGATGCGTAATTGATCTTCACGGGGCTTATCATCAAAGTAAGGATACTTTCTTTTGATTACCCGCATGAGGTATTTTATCTCAAAAATGCGGTCACAGGCATTTCTGAACTGGCTACTCATGTGGCGATCAATGCCTTTGAATATACCACTGATTCGCTTCCAGCTCATCAACAATTCCTTTGCCTGATCAGCACTCGAGTCTATGTCAGGATCTTCGAGCAAGTCTTCAGCTTTCACACACATTTTGCGCACAATCATATCACGAAACTCCTCTGTAGGTGCTTCATCCTCTGCGTGCTCTTCGCGCAAGGCTTTGTAAGACTTATAACGCTTAAAGAAGTAGTCGTTACTTTTCTTAAACTTATCCCACATTTCTACAGCACGTTTGTGTGGAATTTTTCCTATGGTTTTCCAACGCTGCTGCAAATCACGGAACTGCTCGAAAGTCTCATCAAAACGATCAGAGTCTTTCATTTTTTCTACGCGATATACAATATCACGGTACATACGCACCCGGTCTTTTACCTCGTTGTTTCTACTCTTGTAGAAATCTTTGCGTTTGTCAAAGAAAACTCTCACCATTTCGTTAAAGTCTTCTTCAATACTCTCCTGGAAGTCTTTCTTCACGGCTCCCGTTTTGATCCACTTGAGTTTTACCTCACGAATCAGCTCGGTGGCATCGTTCCAATCTTGTACATCTTCCAGAATGTCATGAGTTTCTCTAATCAAAGCTCTCTTAATTTCGAGATTTTTGATTCTATTAACGGCAATCAGCTCTCTTAATTCTGCTTCAAGCTCGTCTAATTTTTTAAACAGGGCTACATAATCTCCTAAACCATCAAACTGTGCTAGATATTTACGCATATGAACAAGCTTCATTAAATATGAACCTTTGTTTTGCGCCTCATCTATCATAGTTTCAAGATCTTGCACTTTCTTTTTTGCCAGGTCAAATCTTTTTTCAAAGTATTTGATGGAGGCTTCTTCTGATTCTTTTACTTGTCCAATTTGTCTGTCTGGAAAGTCTAAAAAGCCTTTTAAATAAATCTCATTGCCACGAATGTAGCCATATTCGTGCGCTGTGGTATCGGTTGTGTTCATTTCTTCCATCGGCTAAGTTTGGCTTTTGTTATATTTTTCATAACGATCATTATTCGATAATTATGCAAGTTTAGTGAAATGTTCACCAAAAAATGCTTAATTGTTAGTTTTTAGGGTATTAGATGTAAAACTACACATAAAAGATGAGTAAAGAAACTATTATCTTTTCAATGGCAGGAGTAAATAAAATATATCCTCCTAAAAAGCAAGTTTTAAAGAATATTTATTTATCTTTTTTTTACGGTGCCAAAATAGGTGTTTTGGGATTAAACGGCTCTGGTAAGTCTTCGTTGCTCAAAATTATAGCTGGTATAGACAAAGACTATCAGGGAGAGGTGGTTTTTTCACCGGGTTATTCGGTGGGGTACCTCGAACAAGAGCCTCAACTTGACCCTACAAAGACAGTACGGGAAATCGTAGAAGAAGGTGTGCAAGAAGTGGTAGATTTATTAAAAGAATTTGATGAAATCAACCTAAAGTTTGCCGAACCTATGAGCGATGACGATATGAACAAGCTCATAGAACGTCAGGGAGTGGTGCAAGAAAAACTGGATAATGTCGATGCTTGGTCACTTGACTCTAAGCTAGAGCGAGCCATGGATGCTTTGCGTACTCCACCAGCTGATGCTACAATAGAACATTTGTCAGGGGGTGAAAAACGACGTGTAGCCTTGTGCCGTTTGTTGCTCAAAGAGCCTGACGTGTTGTTGTTAGATGAACCTACCAACCACCTAGATGCTGAGTCGGTGCATTGGCTAGAGCAACATCTACAACAGTATAAAGGTACAGTAATAGCTGTGACTCACGACCGTTACTTTTTAGACAATGTAGCGGGCTGGATTCTGGAACTCGACCGTGGGGAAGGAATTCCCTGGAAAGGAAACTATTCGTCGTGGCTGGATCAGAAGCAAAAACGTTTGTCGGAAGAAGAAAAAACTGAAAGCAAGCGCATGAAAACGCTGGAGCGAGAGCTTGAGTGGATACGAATGACGCCCAAAGCACGCCAATCTAAATCGAAGGCGCGCTTGAGTGCTTACGAAAAACTACTGGGAGAAGATGCTCGTGAGAAAGAAGCCAAGCTTGAGATTTTTATTCCGCCTGGGCCACGTTTGGGCAACAAAGTAATTGAGGTAAATGGTGTATCGAAAGCTTATGGCGACAAACTCTTGTTTGAAGGCCTGTCGTTTAACCTTCCTCCAGCCGGAATCGTGGGAATCATTGGTCCCAATGGTGCAGGTAAAACTACTTTGTTTAAACTGATTACAGGCAAAGAAACCCCCGATGAGGGAAGTTTTGAAGTAGGCGAAACTGTAGACATTGCTTATGTAGACCAGGAACACAATGACCTGAAACCGGAACACACCGTTTATGAAGCTATTTCGGGAGGCAATGAGATTATTCAATTGGGGAGCAAAGAAATGAATGCCAGGGCTTATGTAAGTCGTTTTAACTTTGCGGGAACCGACCAACAGAAAAAGGTGGGCGACTTATCGGGAGGAGAGCGCAACCGGGTACACTTGGCAATGGCACTCAAGCAAGGGGGTAATTTGATTTTGCTTGATGAACCTACCAACGATTTGGACGTGAACACATTGCGTGCCTTGGAAGAAGCCTTAGAAAACTTTGGAGGTTGTGCAGTGATCATTTCTCACGATCGCTGGTTCTTAGACCGTATTGCTACCCATATATTGGCTTTTGAGGGCGACTCTCAGGTATATTGGTTTGAGGGTAACTACTCTGACTATGAGATTAACCGTAAGAAGCGTTTGGGTGACGAAGGTCCTAAGCGAATTAGGTATAAGAAGTTGACCTAAGGCAAATAGTAACAAGCTAGCTATTAGCCTCAAGCGATAAGTAACGTTGAGCCACTAAAAAGACTTGCCCATACTTATGCTATCAAACAAGTAATGATTGTATGGCTAAATGGCTGGTTGCACTAAGCGGCTTGTAAGACAGATCACATTCAATCATCAAGATAAATAATTACACGAAAGTGTAACACAAAAAGCCCTTGCCACGACAAATAACAAGGGCTTTTTTTATGTTTTTATTTTTCCTGATTTCAGGTATTAACAATCTTTAATCGGGCAAGGGATTCTGCCCTTGCGGGGAATTTTTTTATGACGCTTACGGGTTTTGCGCTTGGCAGAGCGGTAACGTTTGTGTCTCGACTTGGTGGTGCAAGACTCTACCGTTAGGCTCAGCGAAAAGCAAAACAGCATCATGAGGCTATATTTTATCACTCTTTGAAAATTCATAGGGCGTTGATTAGTAAGTAATTTGACGTGGTTACTATCGACGACGCGGTTTCGACGAGAGCTTTTGCTTTTTGTGCTTTTTGGGCATCCACGGACGACGATCGCGGTAAGGGCGACATGACTCTAACAATACGGGTAATACAAAGATTAAAATGAGTATATATATTTTGTTTTTTTTCATTGCTTGTTGTTTTTTATTTTTCCTGTCTAACTTTATTCTCAAACGCTAATTTCTATATTTTGATAAACAAAGACTACATTTTTTTCAATTTGCTAAGGATTACCTGACTATCTTGCTTGCCTTGCGGTAAAACTTCTTGAAGTCGCTAAACTTTTGTATCCGCCAAAACCTTTCCAAATCGTTGTAACGCTTGGCTGGGTCAATGCCTTGTTTCCAACAAATTTTGGCGAGGCATTCGGGGCAAAACCATACTGGCTTCTTGTCTAGTTCCTGCAAATGGTTGCTACCGCCCATGTTGCAATGATAGGCTACGCAATGATAAATGCCCAACATGTGCCCAGTTTCGTGAGTGGCAGTTTTGAAAGTACGCAACAAGCATAAATTATAGTTAGCTACCAGCGAGGGATCACCAAAACGACTCATTGACCACACGCCTACTTTATCGCTGAGTGATGCCTGCCCAAAGACAAAGTTCCATTGGGGAGCGGGGTATAGGTCTTCGCTGGTAAAACCTATGACCAAGGCAGCATCTTTGGGAAAGTTTTTTTTGAGCACCTCAGACAACAAATAGGTAGACAAGACTTGGGGCTGTTTGGTATGAGGGTTTTTTCGGCGGGCGTTTGCCGGAATTTCTTTGGGGGAAATCAAGGGCAAAAACTTGACTGGCAACTGATAAAATATGCTCAGATATTTGCCTGTTAGTTGGAGTATTTCCTGCTGTTTGTTATTGAACTTGCCAATGGGCTGAATGTAAAAGATATTGGCGGAGTTTTTTTTGAACTTTCGCGCCAAGGCACTGTATTGTTTAAAGCTTTGTCCTGACTCTTTATGCAAAGTAAGCCAATCGCGGTAACCGGGCTTGGGCACAGGGGCATGCAAGTAAGCAGTTTTGTTTATTTTTTCATATAGCACCTGGTCGTTATTGGGGGGTTGTCCACAAGCAGTTTGTGCTGCAATAATTATGGTGATCAACAAGTTGCCTATTTTTTTTATCATCATAAAAAAGTTATTTGTGCTAAAAATGGTTGATCAATATTAATACAATAAAATGGATTTACAGTTTTTGCCTCCTATCACTGGGCAATACTATTGACCTAATTATAAACCGAACTTATATTAAATAACATTTAAGTAAAAGTAAAATGCAATGACATACGAAATAAAAAACCCGGTAATATTGAAAAAGATCCTCTGGACTGACTTTGTGGCAGGCTCTTCTACGGGTGTCATTGGACTGATGTTTAGCCACCAACTCACCAATCTATTAGGTCTGCCTTACTTATTTATTGTATGGGTTTCAGCAATTACTCTGGTATATGCGCTCAACGCACTAGGGCTGGCTCTTATGAAAAACACCATTGCTCGCTTAGTACTTGTACTGGTATACGCCAATTGGCTTTGGGCACTTATTAGTGTGGGCTTGCTTTGCCTACACTTTGGCAATGCATCCATTTTAGGCAAAATTGTTTTGGTACTACAGATCATAGTAGTGGGTGGGCTTGCTTTTGCCGAAGGCAGGCAATTGACAAAAGTAAAGCATAAGGCTATCAGCGATCATTAGCCCTGTGGTGACTGCCCCTTCTAACTATCAAATTTATAACCCGCTGAAAAATAAGCATACTATGAATTTGTTAGCTCCCTATGGACAGGGTGTAGCTTGCGACTTGTCGCTTAAAGCTTGCCCCTGTAGGGGCTTTTAAGTTGGCCTGAGCAAGATGCTCAAACCATTGGGGAGAACGTATTTGTTATATACTCAAAATTTTCACCATCCTTAGCAACTCTTGATTGATAGGTTTTTTCTTGTTGATGGCTTCATCAAAAGGTGTATATACCAAGTGGTTGTTTTGAATACCTGCCATGACCGAGGTCTTACCATTGAGCAGCCCCTCTACTGCACCTACACCTGTACGACTGGCAAGGATACGATCGCTTGCGGTGGGTGACCCTCCTCGCTGAATATGTCCCAGTGTGGTTACTCGTATGTCTAGCCCTTCGGTAGCTGCCTGTACTTCAGCGGCAAGTTTAGTAGCATTGCCCATTACTTCTCCTTCGGCCACTAATACTATAGCAGAGGCTTTGTGGTGCAGTTTTCCTTTACGCAAGGCATTGATAATGTCTTCGGTAGTGTTGCTGTTTTCGGGCGATACTATAATTTCGGCACCACCGCCAATGCCCGATTGTACAGCTATATAGCCTGAGTCGCGTCCCATCACCTCTATAAAGAAAACCCGGTTGTGTGAGTCGGCTGTATCACGTATTTTGTCAATGGCCTCTAGTGCCGTATTTACGGCAGTATCATAGCCAATGGTATAGTCGGTTCCATAGATGTCGTTGTCGATGGTACCAGGGCAACCAATGATGGGCAACCCAAACTCCTCATGAAATACTTTGGCGGCAGTAAAGGTACCGTCTCCTCCGATAGCTACCAAGCCCTCAATGTCGAAGTGACGGAGTTGTTGGTAGGCTTTTTTTCGACCTTCATGGGTTTTGAACTCACTGCTACGCGCCGATTTTAATATAGTGCCTCCTTTTTGAATGGTATTGCTCACTGCGCTTGACTCCATGCGATGTAGCCGTCCGCGAATCATACCTTCGTAGCCTCTCATTACGCCAAAAACCTCTACATTGTGGTAGGTAGCAGAACGCACCACTGCTCGTATGCAGGCGTTCATACCTGGAGCATCTCCACCAGAGGTAAATACTGCCATTCTTTTCATTGTCTAATTCAATAGGGTTTAAAAACTTGTGTGGAATCTGATTTACTTAACCTCAAGATACTCTATCTTGATATAGTACAACAGTGAAGGTGATTACCTAAACAACCTCTCTCTAACAATTTAACTTTATACATGACAACACCTCTCTAAAACACCTTTTATATAAGCAAATGCTATTTTATTATGCGATAATTTGGGTTTATCTGTCAAATATTTATAAAAAACACAGATTTAAATGTTTATTCAAAATATTAAATAAAAAGTAACACATTGATGTCTATCCTACTATTTTTCGCTTTGATTTGTCCTCACAACTGAATTGATAAGCCCTAAGATACCAACGTATATCGGTGCTCAGCAAAGCTAAATCAAACCACCCAAAAAACAGCTTATTTTAAGATTTCGCTTGGTTGGCGAGGACGGTGTTTTTAAAAACCAAAGGTGCAGTGCTACTTTGCTGAGCTAAGCGAAGTTAAAAGCTGGGTAGAGTAATTGATGCCAATGACTTTGCCTATATATACTTCATTACTAACACCAAATTTACTTTATATTTCATTAAAAACCCTATTACATTCAATATAGCATAATTATATGCAATATAGAATTATAAACTTCATCTTACTTTTCCTAAAATTGTACCGTGAAAAATGACTAAAACCAAGGAGTTGAGGTTCAGAAATGAGTAGCATCAAAAAATGGAAACTTTATACAATGATAAACGAGGGGGAGTAATCGATGTGTAGATAATTAACTCAATACAATCGCTGAGATGAGACAAAACATTACAAAATCGTGTGTTTGTAATATATTTTAACCATAGTATATATTATAGTATCAGATAGACAAGGTTCGTTGAGGCTTGTCTATTTTTTTATGGTTGCCCAATGCACGCATGCACTGCGCAACCATATTTATATAGAATAATTCGTTCGTTAGTCTTTGCCACTCACATTACCATACACTTCATAGCCTTCTACTTCGTCGGTTGCTACCTTTCGGTAAAGTGTATTGTCATATTCGTACAAGTCTTGCTCATCAATGGTTACCTGAGCCACATCGTCGGGCAAATCAGGTACTACAGCTCCGGCAGGTGGCGCGGCTACTTCATAAGCAGTTTGTTTGTTCTGATCGGTTACTTGAGTATAGTAAGTACCTTGGTAATAGTAATAAGGGCGTGAGCTCACTACTACACGATGATACCCCACTGGCAACACCCTGACTCTTAATCCTCTTGGTGCAACTGCTACTACATAACCGCCCGCAGGTACTGGTCTGTAGTAACGTCCTCTGTGGAAGAAAAACCGATGGCGTTGATGATTGAACGTTAAATAACCCACAGGCAATGTTCTAACAGTGGCTCGGCGAGGACGCACCCGGTATACCAGCCTTGCTCTACGAAACGTTGTTCGACGGATAACTCGTCGAGTTTGACGACGTTTAGCCCGATGTACTCTTTTGTTATGATGCCTTACTTTATGGCGGTGGCGGGGCGCACGTCTTCTCTGAGCGTCTGCCTCTTGAACTCCGGTAGTAATAATAAATAAAGCGATGAGGAAAATAATCTTTTTCATAAGTGATCTAAGTGTTTTGCTTGCTTAGATTGTTTGAAAAAGTCAAGGTTTAATTTGGAGGGAAAACTTTCTAAATAGTAACAAGCTCTAAAGTAAAAAACGAGGCCCTAACAGAGTCTCGTTTTTCTTTCCTAACCACAAAGCTTATTAAATATCTTTGATTACTCTTTATTCAAACCAAAGTCCAAAAACCAACATGGCCAGAAACCAACTCTTAACTTACTGACTATCAATTAAATAAATTTATATATTTTTACTTTCACGAAAAACTTTGATTATCAGAACCGCTGTTTTTACACGATATATCGTATCAAAAACATTATTTCGTCAATTTATTTCTTTTTCAACTCTGATTGTATATTTACTTTAATCTCGTTGGCTATTTTGCCTGCCACTACTTTAGGTATTTTAATTCCGTGATCCGCTGGTTTTACTATAAACTGAGCCTTAAGATTGGCCAATCCATTTTTTACGGTAATAGTAGCAGGTACCGTACGGTCTTTTTTTACCCCATGTATATCTAGTTTTCCTTTTGCTTTTACCTGGTAAGTCCCTTCTTTGGTCAAATCATAATTGCCATCAAGTTGCCCTCTGAAAACTGCATTGGGGTACTTGTTACTTTCCAGGTAGTTTTCGTTAAAGTGGGTTTGCTGTAGTCTTCGCTTAAATTTAAATGCCTGAATAGGCACGCGTATCAAAAACTTATTTTTGCCAGTAATTACTACGCCTTGGCTACTGGCATTTACTGCCTTGATAGTTTCTACGGGAGTTTCAGACTCAAACGTGATTTGTGACTTCTGTAAAAAAAAGCGGTCTTGTGCCTTCAATACACCTACACCCCACACCAGCACTAGAGCCAGCATAAGGGAAATACAATTAGTTTTTTTCATTGGTATGTAAAAAATTATGATAAAGTTTTTTTAAGTTAGAAACTCCGACAGGGTTCTAGCGACTAGGCTCTAGGTGCTAGGTACACCCTATTCTATAAGCAACTAACAGGGGCAAGTCCTTAGATGCCGATGCATATCGGTGCTATTCCATAGGTAGCTAACAAATTCATAACACGCTTAATTTTCAGAAAATTGCGAATTTATTAGCTAGAAGCTATATCGACTTTTAGTAATGAATTAGATAGCACTCATTTTATCCACTAGCTTCGATGTTTTTTATCACCATAACACTGCTATGTTTCAAAAAAATTTCATCATTATCGAACAAAAGCAACCATTTTCATCAACATCCTAAAAATCGAGATGGCTTCTTAGTCTATGAACTCATGATATGGGGTACAACTACAGAGAAAATACCCGACTAATATTAAAACCAAAATGAATCCCTCCTTTTTCCCATAATTCGGTAGTTTCAGCAATAAAACCTTTTTCTATCATAGAGAGGGAGTTGGTGAGGTGCAACGAAAATACATGCCCCCCGGTTTCTATGTCAAACCCTATAGAAAAAGAGTCTTGGAAATTGTCAAAGCGTGCCCTTTTCAATTCGTCGGCAGGTGGATTTCGTACTACATACTCGGCGTTCAATGCCAATCTTTTGTTTAGTTTAAAGCGCCCACCAAAACCCAGTGCCCAAAGGTTGTTCAAATCGTTGGGAGTTTCTACCAGGTTGCGGTGGATAAGAGTGGGGGCAATCAACAACGAAAGTCTATCGCTAAACTTGCGACCCAAGATGAGTTGATGCACAAATGACATACGTTGAGCAATGGTTCGTTGTAACCCAGGAGGGTCTTCTTGCCCATTGAGTACCGCACTGCTCATAAACAATAACGATACAGGCATTGAGCGTTTGCCTTTAGATTGGCGTAAAATTTTGGCTTTGGCAAAAAAATCATAATCTTTAGAGGCGCTACTTCTGCCTACGCCAATCATGAGGTGTTCGCTTAAACCATACTCTAACGCCAGCCGGATAGAGGCGTTGTCTAAACCCCATAAGTTTACTCCGCCAGAGTTGAGCGTACCAAATCGGTGAGAAATTCTAAAAACAAGATCGCGTGGGGCAACCGTTTCGGTCGACTGTAGGTTTACTACCCTAATGTCTTTAAAAGCTCCTGTTACAAACCGGGTCTTAGCCTGGGTATTCTCATCTAGTATATTGTTCAGGTCTTGTGCCTGCACGGTAACACCAGTGGCTATCAAAGCGATCAACAAGTGGCAAACAAAATTTAGAAAGTATGGTTTTTTCATAAAAATGACAATAAAGGGTTTGTTTAAAGTAGTTTTACTTTTTAGTATAAAATGTATGAGTATTTTTGCTTATGACGACCATTACATTTGCCAACATTACAGCAAAGCTAAAATAAAGGTTGCTTTGTTAAATGATTTATTTTGATGCAATACTTTTTTAAACATTCAGCTAAATTTTAGTTTTTCCTAAAACAATCATGACTGATGATATACCATCGCATAGCCATTTTTATCTTATGTAGTTGCTGGGCAGGACAACTTTGGGCACAAACAATTGTGCAACAAGAAGCTATATTAGATACCGCACAACAAACCATTACTATTCCTTACCTCATCGAAGACGCTGGAACACCTGTTGTCAATGGCGCCCACCAATACCAGTTACAACTATACTATACTCAAAATCAGGGTGCGTCTTATACAGGGCCTTTAACCCACACCAATGGTCACATAGGCAAGGGAATATTGCCAGGACAAAAAAAAATAGTATGGCATTACGCCAAAGACACCCTTCCCTTTACAGGTAGAAATGTACAATTTAAAATATCGGGCAGTTATCAATCCAGTGTATTGGGATTGGGCAAGGGTAGTGCTGCTTTTTACTCTTTATTATTGCCTGGGTTGGGGCGTAAAAAAGTGTATCAACCTACTTCTATTCATCGCAAATTTTGGTTTGTGCCTGCCGTGCTTACGTATGGGCTCGTTGCCACGGGGATAGTAGCTAAGGTGGCATCAACCAACACCTACAAACAGTACCAACAGGCCACTACAGCAAGCAGTGCTGAGGACTTATTTAATACAGCCAACCAACAGCAACGTATTTTTGTAGGGGCATTGTTGGCTGCTGGGGTAATATGGCTGGGCGATATACTATGGGTGGCAATAAAAGGCAATAAGAACCGTAAAAAACAACAACGATTGATCAAAAAAAACCAGCAAATGGATCAAAATTTTGGCATTATCACCTCTTATGATTTTAACAACCGTCAGCCCACGCTTGGGGTCAAAGTAAAGTTTTAGAATATGTATAAAACACAAAGAATATACTGGACTGGTTACTTGTTCATAAGCCTATTATTGCTTGGCTCCTGTCAGGTGTTCGACTTGCCTCGCCAAGTAATCATCAATACAGGAGAAGTTTCTCAGGTTGGATTTGAAGAGGCTTTAGCAACGGGTAACTTGGTAGATTTGCCCGAAGAAAAAAGAAATCAGGTGGTACGTTTTGGACATTGCTGGGACTCAGTACCCGCTCCTACCATTGCCCAAAACTTAAACGAACGCACCAATCTTGACTCGCTGGTGGCTTTTGTAAGCCAAGTAACCTCACTACAACCCAATACTACCTACTATGTGCGAACTTATATAGAATTTAGCAGTGGCGAGGTAGTATATGGAAATGAGTTGAGTTTTACTACGCTTACGCTGGAAGAGTTTTTAGACTTGATTGTACGCATGAACAGTGTAGACAATGTGACCAGCACTTCGGCACAAGCCAATGCAGTGTTAGGGGTGGTAGTATCGCGCAACCCCGAACAAGTCATAGAGTATGGATTTTGTTGGTCAGGTTCTAATCCACAGCCCACCATTGCCGATCAGGTCGTAAACCTGGGAAATCCTACTGATGCAGGGACATTTAGTACTACCTTGATGGGCTTGTTGCCTGCTACCGAATATTTTGTACGAGCGTACGCCAAGGGTGACAATGGCAACATTGCCTACAGTTTTGATGTGACTACTTTTACTACCAAACGTTGATCAAATGACACGAATTTTCAGCACTTTTATATGCCTCATCATATTGCCAGGTATTTGCCTAAATAGTTTGGCACAAACTCCTATAGAAAGCATCAGCAAGACATACAATTTTGACCTGGCACAGGCAGTTTGTTCTTTTACTTTGACCGATGCCGAGTTGAACACTTCAGTTGTTGATTCGGGCAAACTGATTATTAACAACCAAACAGAAGTAACTTTGCGCCAAGGCAAGGGGCAGGTAAAGCTGCCTTTATATAAAACCCATCAGGTAAATGTGAAAGTTGCAGGTTTTGTAGATACTACCATTGTGCTTGACCTTACCAATCGGGAATTGGGTTATAATATACAACAAGCGATTAGGCTACGCCCCCAGAAAAAGGCCTTTAAAATATCGGTGCAAGATATAGAAACCAACGAAAATGTGGCTGTAGGGGTAGTGCTGAATAACAAAAATCGCAATGAAAAGATTTTTATCAGTGCTCAAGACATCAGAGCAGGCAACTATGTGGTGCGCATCAGGGCAAGTGATACTTACGATCTAGAGGTGCAGAATGGAAGTTCTTATGCTTTTTACGCCACTACTATTAACAAAAAAACCAAACAAGAGACAAAAGATCAAATCAACATACGTCTTATTCCTTATAAAGTGGGGGCAAAGATTCCTCTATACAATATCACCTTTGCCACAAAATCTGCCCGACTGAACACCCATTCTTTTGAAGAACTGGGGCGCGTAGTGAAACTACTCAAAGATCATCCTACCTCTCATATATTGATAGAAGCCCACACCGATAGTGATGGTACCCGACTCGCCAACCTGAGGTTGTCGCAACAAAGGGCAAAAAGTGTGTACAACTACTTGATGAAGCAAGGCATCGCTGCGCAACGTTTGCAAACCAGGGGGGCGGGCGAACTGAAACCGATAGCACCCAACAATACCGAAATCAACAAAGCCCGTAACCGTAGGTTTGAGTTGATTGTGATGAAAAAGTAAGGCGTATGTTGCTCCTTTAGTTTTCAGCCAGAGACTTTTGATGGCATCACTTTTCACTAATTTTATTGCTCACTTAGGGCGTAACCCTCAACAATAACTGTCCGCTTTGGCTGTATGTAGTACTCTTTGTTATAATTCGTTCACTTTATTAGCCATAGTTATCAAAAACCGATAGCTACCGCTGTGCTGAGCTCAGCCAAAGACTCGCTGCCTCATATCACTTTGAGTTCATTTGCAAATTTGCTCTCTCCCATTCCCTACTCTTATATATAAGCATTCACCCTTACGTAAAACACCATATTGATAAATAAAAAGCTTAAACACTCCGAAAAATTAAATATAGAGTTATTTATAGTAATATCCTCCTGTTTTTTCAAAAACACCTTACAATATAATTGAAAGAAAAAATTGCATTACGCTTCAATACTTTCAATATAGTAGCATTTTTTAACAAAAAAGAGGTAGAGTTATGCTAAAAACCCTCCTAGATTTGGCAAAAAATTCACAAACAAGGCATTGTCAGGCTGTAAGTTTTACACATAAAATAAACAAAAATCAACCATCACTCAAGGGTTTTATTAGATAAATGCTACTGAATACTTGGTAGTTGTTCTCTTGCAATATTGATAGCGTTGAAACATCTGGGTAAAAGGTTTAAGTGATCTTTCATAAATAATTTGAGCTATTAAAGTGTATCTATTGCCCTCATTCTTCTCAAAAAAAAAGCCTCATAGCTTTGGCTATGCACCGTTTTTTTTGAATCGTCTGAGAACAATATATTTTCTTAAATTGGCGCATCTTATTTTTTCCAGATCACTAAAGATCAAAAAGTAAGATAAATTGACTATTAAGCACCTATTTTTTTCAGAAGTTGCTCTACTACATTTAGGTAGCTTCACTAACAAACCACATTCGATCGTATGAATTTCAGATTGATTACTACGTTTTTATTCGTGATGAGCTTTTCGTGGGCTCAAGCACAAGACATTATGATGCAGGGCTGGTACTGGGACTACCCCAAAACTGCAGATGGATATAAATGGACAGATACACTGCGCCTGAAAGCTGCCGAACTAAGCGCGGCTGGCATTAACTATTTGTGGATTCCACCTCATGTAAGGGCTAGTTTTGGCAACCGCAGCAACGGCTATGATCCTCAAGATTTGTACGACTTGGGAGAGTATGGACAGGGTCCTACCGGGCTGGGTACCCGCCTTGAGCTAGATGCGATGATTGCGGTATTACGTCGTTATGGTATCAACCCGGTGGGCGATATGATTTACAATCATCGCGATGGGGGGCGTCCTGAAAACAACCGGGCGGTAAAACAATATATTAAGCGTTATAACAACCCTGATCAAAACAACCCTTTCCCGTCTGATCGTTACCGTTGTATTATTCCATTGGGGGGCAAGTCTAAAAATGGAGCAGGTACTTATTATTTTAAAATTTCATCAAAAACTGGTGCACTCAGGTTTCATAACAAGCCCTATAAGCTGTATATACAAACCAACAAAAAAGGCTATGGAGGCTTGAATGGGCTCAACGAGTCGGAAAATAATTGTCCAGGCACGGGTGCGGCAGACACCATAGAACTGGGGCGGGATATGTTTGCTACATTAGATGCAGGCGGATGCCAGGCAGATGAGTTTGCGCTCACTATCAACCAAGATGATTTTCATTGTGATGGGGATACTTTATATATTTATATGAACAACCCCAATGGCGACTATACCGACCATTATATTTATGAGGTGTGGAACACAGCACGTAATCAGGACATTGAGAAAAATATGCGCTATCAAACTTATACTGATTTTACCAATTTGCCCAGTGGCAGAGGTGGCATGCGCTGGAGACACTTTAAACCCAATGGTACACCTACCGATTTGCGTGGTGATTGGGATGCAATGTATTTCTTTTATGACTACGACCAATTTGTACCCGCTACTCAGCATAAACTGTTTCGTTGGACTAAATGGAACTGGAAAAAGGTAGGGATTCGTGGTTTGCGTATGGATGCCATTAAACACTTTACCCCAACTTTTGTGGGCGATTTGCTAGACTATTTGCACGACAATGGCATTGACCCTGGAATGGTAGTGGGCGAGTGGTATGGTACCAACCCTGATGAGCTTAAGGGCTGGATAAACAATGTACTCAATAGTATGGATGAAGACACCAAACGTGCGATTAAACCCAAGATTTTTGACTTTTTGCTTCGCGATCATTTGCGTCAGGCGTGCGATTTACCCGATTATGACGTGCGCCAACTATACAATAAAAACCTACATGCCAAGGGATTGAGTGGTTTTAATATTGTAACTTTTGTAAACAACCACGATTTCCGCAGCCCTGTTGATGCTGCCAATACCAACTTTAATATGTTGATTAAAAATGACCCTATGTTGGCGTATGCTTTTGTATTGAGCAACAACCAGTTGGGTATACCTACTATTTTTTATCCCGATTATTATGGCTATCAACCTGATAAATTTAACTACCACCCAACGGGCGTAGCGCCTATGAAAGACCGTATAAACCAACTAATTAAGGTGCATAAAAACTATATTTTGGGGGCAAACAAGGTAGATTATCTCAATCGTTTCGACTCGCCTTATACCCAAGTAAATTACTTTTCAGGGGCAGCAAATAAAACCATGATTTATCAACTAAGTGGTGGCAAAGCAGGAAAAGAAGTCATTGTAGCAATCAATTTTGCTGACCAACCACTAAGGGTAGATCACCAGATAAAACCCATGGCACAAGGCACTCGTTTTACTGATGTATTGGGTCGTTCGGCTTATCCTTATGCTGTGGTAGATGGTCAGAGCCGCATTTATGTAGACTTGCCCGCTCGTAGCTATAGTGTATGGGTGCAAGGCGAAGTAGCTACTATTCCAATGGGGGCTACCGCCAATACTACTCGCCACACCACAACAAACACAAGCATTACTGGCAAGCAGGCGCTTGATTTGAACAATGTGGGCATGGTCAAGGTGTTTCCTAACCCTTTCAAAAACCGATTTACTCTACAACTAAAGAGCGCCGCCGCAGGCAATACTCACCTTCGGGTGACAGACCTGCATGGCAAGATAGTATATACTCAGAAGTTTAGCCGAAAAACCAGGGCATCGTTTGACTTAGGGCATTTGCCTGCGGGTAGCTACTTGCTTAAGGTGCGCCATAATGGAAAAGTTTATCAAGAACAACTGATCAAAAAATAGTATCACAAATAGGGTTATTTTTATACATAGGCAACCATTCACACAAAAAGGTGGTAACGTTTATGTAAATCAGATTACAATACTTGAGTAAAAACCTCTGAGATGTATTATTTCAGGGGTTTTTGTTTATAACAACCTCTCCTATTCGGGGTTGCTTTCTGCAAAGTCTTTGAATAATTGATGAAACTTCATAGTTTCTTTTTGAAAACCTTTCTTACCTAATAAAAACGCAACAACTTTCATCGTTCCCGAAAACTTAAACTCAGTGACTGACTGCCACCGGGTTTTGCCGTTGCCCAAATCAATAAAGGTGTTTTTTTGATGGTTCAGTACTCCAGGGGCTTCATAAGTAGCCAATAGTTCTTCTGGCAAATCGTGTTTGATCAGGGTTTCAATCATTGTCAGGCGCCCTTTCTTGCCTCGCTTATAGACTAGTTTCACCTTAGACCCAGGTTGCCCTAACTCACCACTTATCATGCTAAAGCTAAGCAAAGTAGGCTGCCATTTTTTGAGGTGATCAGGATTGTCAAACAAGGTTACTACCTTGTCTAAAGGCAAGTTGATGTCTATTTCAGTGTTGTATTTCATGTTTTTCAGGGTTTAGCTATTGCAAACTAAACAATTAGGCAAGCAAGGTGCAAGCAGGAGATAAATCTTATTTGTTACATTGGTTGTTAACCAAAAAACAGGTTGCTGACAATGGTCAGCAACCTGTTGTTATCGATGGTAAAAATCGTGTAGGTACTATTGAGGTAAGGTTTTATAAAAACAGGTACAAGCAGATAGTAGCTTGTACCTGGCAAAGATTATTGATAAATCAATGTTTTAGTATACACACTTTTTCCGTTGGTAATCTGCATTTGATACAATCCTTTGGGCAACCCTTGCAAGCTAATATTGGTTTGTTTAAGCTCAACACTCTTGGTTTTCACCAACTTGCCTCTCATATTAAATACTCTAATCAATGACTTCTCCTCAGTGTTGGCAGGTATTGCCACAGTATAGTTTCCGTTGATGCTTGGGTTAGGATAAGCCTGTGCACCTTGTCCAATGGTAAATCCTTGATGTGTTCCAGCCTGTGCACTACTTCCACTTGCTCCCGAAATATTGATGGTGTAATCTTCTACTTCACCAGTCCAGCCATCACCACAAGCAGTACTCAATGAGGTGCCATAAGACAAGCGAATACGCATGCGGATGTCGCCTGAGGCGGCTCCAACAGGGGCGTTTAAGTTGATGTTGTAAGGACCACTTCCGTCAATCACAGTAGCCTCTCCACTGTCGTCAAAATCACCGTCACGGTTCCAATCTACCCATACGCTCAATTTACTGCTTGACCAGCTCGCACTTGGGGTTACTGTCAAGGCATAAGATTGGCCAGGGGTCATTGTAGTAGACTGGGTAGTATAGTCAGCGTACCCACTTGAAGCAGAAGTATTGTTGATACTACCTAGCTGTACCTGAGTGATATGTTCTGAATCGGTTTGCTGAGCAGAAGCTGTGCAATAATCCGGGGCAGGAATATCAATGATTTCACTAATATTTACGGTGTAGTCTTCTACCTCACCATCGGCATAGTTTCCACAAGGGCTATTTGCTGCTCCATTATATTTCATAGCAATCCGCATACGAGTAGTTCTGTTTATTCCGGCAGCAATGGCAATGTTTGCGGTCACTGTAGTTTGAGTACCACCTGAGGTGTATACTAACTCCCCGGCATCGTCAAAGTCGCAGTCACCGTTATAGTCTATCCATATTCTAAAATGTTCATCATAAGGAGTGCTTGCATACCCTGGGGTCAGGTCAATGGCATTGTCTTCGCCCGATTTTAGTTCAATTACCTGCCCGGTAAAGTCAGAATAGTTAGACGCACCCGAAGCATTGTTAAAGTCACCCGATTTCACTACTGCAATGTGTTCGTAGGCTGAGCGATTGCTTGCCGCAGCACAATAATTACATCCAGTCGCTGTATTTACTGTAATATAAGCAGTTTTAGTCAAGGTATTGCTTCCCCCAGCATTGGTAGCTGTCAAGGTCACAGCATAAGTTCCTGCCGTGTTATAAGTCACCTGTGGGTTTTGTACTGAGCTGCTGGCTGGGCTTCCTCCGGCAAACGTCCACGCCCACGCAGTAGGTGTATTACTTGACTGATCGGTAAAGTTCACGCTTTGGCCTACACTAATAGTAGTGTTACTTGCTGTAAAGGCAGCTACAGGTTCAGTTACCCCTCCACCACTTTGGGTTTGTCCTGCTCTGATGGGTTCATCTGGGGCTTCGTTATATGCATACTCCAATAGTGTATAAGATTGACCATCGGCAGCCACCTGCAGTTTTAACCAACCATAATGAGTATTACCGTTTGCACTAAAACGAATACCTACATAGGCAGTCTGACCGTTCCAGGCAGTATAACCAGCATTGGTCACGGTGTGCAAATCGGGATAAGCATCCCCAATTTTCCATTGGCTTGATGCACCAACAGTGGTGTTAAAAGCCAAAGGAGTAATATTGTTAGTACCTGCATCACATACTACAGCTTTGGTGTAAGTTTCTAACTGAAACGATGATTGTTCAGTGTTGTAAAAGATTCCATACACGGCATTACCTATGCCCATATTAAATGATGCCCAAACACTGAGTGTGTTTACTTCTGGGTTGGGTTCTATGTCAACATATACGATTTGGTAAGGGTCAATAAAGTCGATGCTTAGGTCAGGTAAAACCAAGTTGTTGCTGCTCGACAAAGCTGCTGCCTGCAAAGTTATTTGTACATCACTTACACTGTTTGCTGCGGCATGACTACTAGCTGCTCCAGTAAACGAAAGTATTGCTTCACTGGCATTGGTTACAGTAATAGTAGTGGCAAGACCAGCAGGTACATTGGCAACTGTAAAGTGGGTACCTGCAGTAAGCGCTCCTGCACCTACACTAAAATTGACTCCGTTTAATAAACTTAGAATCACTGTTTGGTTTACTGCACCATTGTTGGTAGTACTTTCGGGCAATTCAGACCTAGATACTGCTATGTTACCGTTATCAAGCATTGTCTGACCAGCACGGATTGCTGCATTGGGCTGTTCGTGGTAGGCGTGTTCCAACACTTTATAAGATTGACCATCGGCAGCTACCTGAAATTTTATCCAGCCATAGTGCGTATTGCCTGCATTGCTAAAACGAATGCCTACATACGCTGTTTGACCATTCCAAACGGTATAAGTGGCATTGCTTACATTATGCAAGTCAGGATAAGCTCCTCCAGCTTCCCATTGGCTTGCTGCACCTACCAAAGTATTAAAACTCAAAGGAGTAATGTTACGAGTACCTGCCGCACAAACAACTGATTTTTGATAGGCTTCCAGTTGAAAAGCGCTACTAGTAGCATTGTAAAAAGCACCATAAGCAGCATTACCAAAATCCAAATTAAATGCATTCCAAACAGCCCCGGTAGTTACTTCCAGATCGGTTATATCTTCATATACAATTTGGTAAGGGTCAAGAAAGTCGATACCTACCCCTGAGGTAGTAGGGTTGTTTACATTAACGCCAAATGCCGAAGCATTAAAAGTAATCTCGATATTGTTTACACTGTTTGCTTGGGCGTGATTGGTAGCCGTTCCATTCAGGGCAAGCTCTGCCGAAGTACTGCTCAATATCGTTATCTGAGCAGACAAACCAGCGGGCAAACCACTCACCGAAAAACTTGAAGTAGACAAAATGCCTGATGATTGGCTAAAGGTAGCCCCATCCAATAAACTCAACGTAATTTTTTCGTCTATACTACCACTATTGGCAATACCTTCAGCAAAAGTGGTTTTGGCAAACAAAAGGCGTGGAACCGCTGAAGAATACAGCGTAGCGTCCAGGTTAGCTTGAGTCCAAAGATTGTTACGCTCACCCACACTTGAATTCATTGCAGCAAGCATACGGGTTTTTTGCCCTTCGGTAAACATCTCAGAACAAGTCCCATAGTCCATATAGTTTTGGTTGTTGTCTAAAGATCCACAACTGGTAGCGGTAAGTTCACAGCCAGTGGTACCTATAGTATTAGGCGTGTCACTTACATCATCTTCGTCGTTACAGGCATTGGCATCGCCATTGTTGGTTTGGTCACCCCATACATGCTTTAGATTTGCCCAGTGACCTACTTCGTGGGTCAATAATTTATAGTGAGTAGAAGCCGCAGTACCAGTACGCCCTACTGCCCAGTGTGAAACTACTACCCCATCGAAAACATCGTTGGTACCTACTGTACCTGATGGGTAAAAGGCAAAGCCTGAACCATTGCCCCCGTCAGAGCTACGCACTACCCATACATTGAGGTACATATTTCTTGGCCAGCGAATGAGTTGCTTGAGACCTATATCGCCTCCATTGTAAGTATAAGAAGAACGAGTGCGAGTAATACCTGTAGTAGGGTTGCCATTAGGGTCTTTTTGGGCAAGAACAAACTTAAGTCCTACATTTGCCACCAATGGCTTAAACTCATTGATTACATCGCCTACCCCTGGGTTGGTAGCACTAAAATCTTCGTTGAGTTGTTTTACCGACTCTATAATTTGAGCATCTGAAATATTTTCTATGCCTCCATCGTGCACTACATGAAATACAATAGGAATGGTAAGTACACTTTGACTGGCAGAACTTTGCCGGGCTCGTTGTTTTTTAAATTGAACAGTTTTGTTTTCCAGAGCACGGCGCGCATGTTCTATTTGCCGCTTTAGCGCTGGGGTAGCACGTTGCATTAGTTTTTGCTGCATGGGCAAATGCCCACATTTGGTAGTGTGAGGGATTTGTTGGCTCCAGCCATTGTTACTTATAGTCAACAGGACTACCAAGAGTCCAAACAAGCGTATATATAAGCTTTCTTTTTGCCTTAAAGGTGATTTTGTCAACATTGGTTTACTAGTTTGTGTAATATTAAAAGTGTGTGTAGGAAACGTTCATTAGGTTTGCTTGTGGGCAAGTTCAGTCATACTCCTCCCATCAAATCCCAATCTTTTCACCTGGTCTTTTACGACACAGTTTTTACAATCAGTCAATTGTTAATGCATGAGGTGTCAGTGTGTAATATGACAACTCTCTCTGATAATTGGTTGTAGTAGTCATTCCGGCTTCTACCTAAGTAGAAACATATTTTATAGAAAGGCCTTTTTAAAATAGCGGAATATAGATGAATTTACTTAATACAAATATAGGTTGATAAAATCCAACTCTCTTCTGCTTTATTAGCAAAAGTTGGTACTATCTTGATAATCAGGAGGTAAATTCAATACAAAGATCATTTTTTTAACAAAAACACAGTATTTCTTACTGAATATCACACAAAAAGCAGAATATTAACCTATTATTATTGAAATAAGTAAATAAGAGGGTAAATAAGTACAAAAAACCTGGTTATACGCCAGCGATTAATGAATTTGGCAGGTTTAGAAGGGACAAACCAGTGATTGTTTGCTATACAAAGGAACGATGACTCGACCTTATTTCCAGCGCTAGTGCATTAGGGATTAAATAAGTTGCCTATTAATTTGGATGAATTAACTACGTTGAGCTCGCGAAAAGCTCGGTTTTGTTTTCTGACGAGTCGTGAAAATGGCGGATAGTTCGCTTTCTGAATTCCGATGCATATCGGAACCTTAGCTATCTAACTTTTTTACGAGGAAGTCAGGGGGCAAAAGCTCACAGTCCTCCGAGAACAAGCTCGGAGCTGTGAGCCGAACTTGATTCGGGGACGCCAAATAATATGTGAGTAACTTAGTACCTGATGCACTAGTACCCTTGTCAACGTAAAATAGGTTGCCTGAAAAACAGACAACCTATTGAATTTATTACGCTTTACTTCATTAATGTGAGAAATGATTCAAACGCTTACAAAGTTTATATTTGATTCATCATTAGCGATAAATCAGTTTCTTATTGTATACTTTGCCTCCACTAACCACCTGCATGTGGTACAAACCTTTGCCCAATCCTTGCAAACTCAAAGTGGTACGGTTACCTTCGGCAGTTTTAGACGTTACCAAATTGCCTTGCAAGCTGAATACACGAATGTTCATTTGCTGTGCTTGTCCGTTGGCAGGTACTTCTACAGTATATTGTCCGTTAGGGCTTGGGTTAGGGTAAGCACTTGCTTCCAATACTAACTTTGGCTTACCAGCTTCGGCTTCTTGAGAGCTGGTACCCGCTTTTTGTACCTTCAGGGTATAGTCTTCTACTTCGCCAGTCCAACTATTGCCACAAGGCTCGTTCATTGAGTTGGCATAAGATAGGCGAATACGCATACGAGTCTCTCCTAGTTTTGCTCCGGCAGGTACGTCAAGCTCAATACTATAAGGTCCTACACCAGTTACTACATTGGCCTCGTTACTGTCGTTAAAGTCACCGTCTTGGTTCCAGTCTACCCACACACTCAATTTACTGTCCTCCCAGCTTGCACTTGGCGTTACAGTTAAATTATGAGTTTGACCTACACTTACATTGGCCACCTCTGATGTATAGTTGGCATAACCGCTTGATGTAGATGAGTTATCAATATTGCTTAACTGCACTTGTGCGATATGCTCAGAGCCTAAGTTGTCTGCACCTGCATCACAATAGTCGTTGTCGTTGTCGTTATCGTCATCATCATCATCATTGTCACCATCACCAGGAACAATATGAATCGTGTAATCCTCTACTTCACCGTCGGCAAAGTTACCACAGGGGCGTGTAGCTACATCACTAAATCGCATAGCGACACGCATCGTTGTCATTCCTTGTAAGTCGGCAGGAATGGCAATCATACCTGTTACTGTATTCATTGTACCTTCTGAGGTATATACCAGCTCTCCGGCATCGTCAAAATCACAGTCACCATTATAGTCTATCCATACACTGAAATACTCGCTGTATTCGGTACCAGCAAAGCCTGGCGTAAGCTCAATGGCATTGTCTTGTCCGGCAAATACCGTGGCCATATTTTCTCTGAAATCGCTGTATTCGGCAGCACCCGAAGTATGAGTCATATTCCCCATTTTTACTCCGGCAATGTATTCAAAATCAGCTCGGCTACTGGCAAAGTCGCAATAGTCACAAGCAGGTCTTACTATAATGTATTCTTTTTTGATTATGATACTAGCTCCTCCTGAATTACCCACCGTAAGGGTTACAGTATAAAACCCAGGTTGATCGTAAGTTACAGTAGGATTTTGTTCAGTACTGGTAGCAGGAGTACCTCCTTCAAAAGTCCATGCCCACGAAGTAGGGTTATTAAGAGACTCATCGGTAAAGGTAACAGTATCACCTGCCTGGATATTGGTAGTATTGGCTGTAAAAGCAGCAATAGGTGCTGGTGGGTCAATTACCGTAATGTAAGCCGTTTTGGTCAAAGTGTTCGTGCCCTCAGCATTGCTTACAGTAAGGGTTACACTAAAAGTACCTGTTTTAGAATAGCTTACTAATGGGTTACGCTCACCGTTGCTAGTAGTAATATCGCCTCCTTCAAAAATCCAAATCCAGTTGGTAGGACTGTTGGTAGACTCATCAGTAAACTGTACACTCTGGCCTACAAAAATAGTGGTAGGGTCGGCACTAAAAGCTGCTACAGGAGTCTCAGGCTCAACTTCATCATCAACTTCGGTTTGTCCAGCCTTGATAGGAGCTTCAGGCTGTTCGTTATAGGCGTGTTCTAATAGTTTATAAGACTGACCATCAGCAGCTACTTCCAGTTTGAGCCAGCCATAGTGCGTATTGCCGTTTGCATTAAAACGAATACCAACATAAGCAGTTTTGCCGTTCCAGGCGGTATACGTAGGACTATTTACATTCAACAAGTCAGGAAAAGCTCCTCCAGCTTCCCATTGGCTGTTTTCACCAATAACAGTATTTAGTGGTAACGGTACCATATTTCGTGTACCTGCTTCACACACTGCCGACTTGCCATAAGACTCTAACTGAAAAGCAGACTGCTCGGCATTGTAAAAAACACCATACTCAGCATTGCCTACATCCATTCTGAAAAAATTCCAAACATTGACAGTTGTTACCTCAAGGTCAGGAGTTACATCACGATAAATGATTTGATATGCATCCATAAAAAAGATGCTAAGTACAGGTAATGGTAAATCGTTGTTGCCTGATACAGCCGCTGCTTTTAGGGCTATTTGCACATTATTTACTTTGTGTACTTCGTCGTGGCTGGTTGCTTTTCCAGTAAAAGAAAGCTCAGCAGTAGTAGTTGTCAGTACTTTGATTTTGGCTGATAAACCAGCAGGCAAATTGGCCACACTAAAGTGGGTGCTAGCGGTGAGGTCACCTGTACTTTGGTTAAACTCTTCACCATTTAACAAACTTAAAATAATAGTTTCGTTTACTGAACCGTCGTTGGCAAACGCATCTTCTTTCACTGTTGTTTTAGATACCGATAAGTTGCCCACATCAAGCATAGATTGCCCAGCGCGGATTGCAGCATCAGGTTGCTCATGGTAAGCATACTCCAATAATTTGTAAGATTGACCATCGGCAGCTACTTCTAGCTTAAGCCAACCATAGTGTATGCTACCTGCATTACTAAAACGCACCCCTACATAAGCGGTTTTGCCGTTCCAGGCGGTATGAGTAGCATTGGTTACATCTAGCAAATCAGGATAGTTTCCTCCGGCTTCCCATTGACTGACAGAACCTATTACTGTATTGAATGGCAATGGTACAATATTGCGGGTACCAGCCTCACAAACAGCTGATTTGCCATAAGATTCTAACTGAAAAGAAGCTTTCTCAGCATTATAAAAAATACCATAGGTAGCGTTGCCAAACCCCATATTAAAGGATGTCCACACTGCACTGGTAGTCACCTGTAGGTCATTGATGTCTTCGTATACTATTGTATAAGGGTTGATAAAGTCAATGCCAATGCCAGATGTAGTCAAATTGCTGACCACTACTCCAAACGCTGATGCGTTAAAACTTAAACTAATATCGTCCACACTATTTGCTTTGGCGTGCAAATCGGTGCTGCCTTGCAAAACAAGCTCAGCAGTAGTATTGTTTGCGATGGTAATTTTGGCCGAAAAACCAGTAGGTAGTCCAGTAATACTATAAGCCGAAGCGTCTAATTCGCCCGAAGCAACGTTAAAAGTAGCTCCATCTAATAAGTTTAATTCAATGGTTTCGTCTATACCTCCGTCGTTGGTTTTGCTTTCGCTAAAAGTAGTTTTGGCAAATACAACTCTTGGGGTAGCCGAAGAATATAAAGTAGCATCCAGGTTAGCTTGAGTCCAAAGGTTGTTACGCTCACCTACACTTGAATTCATTGCAGCAAGCATACGGGTTTTTTGTCCTTCGGTAAACATCTCAGAACAAGTCCCATAGTCCATGTAGTTTTGGTTGTTGTCTAAAGATCCACAACTAGTAGCAGTAAGCTCACACCCAGTGGTACCTTTAGTATTAGGTGTATCACTTACGTCGTCATCATCGTTACAGGCGCTATCATCGCTGTTGCTGCTGTCGCCCCCCCAAATATGCTTTAGGTTTGCCCAGTGACCTACTTCGTGAGTCAATAATTTATAGTGAGTGGCAGCAGCAGTACCAGTACGCCCTACTGCCCAATGCGAAACTACTACTCCATCATAAACAGCGTTGGAACCTACTGTACCTGATGGGTAAAAGGCAAAACCTGAACCATTGCCCCCGTCAGAGCTACGCACCACCCATACATTGAGGTACATATTTCTCGGCCAGCGAATGAGTCGTTTAAGATCTAGATTGCCTCCATTATAAGTAATCGAAGAGCGAGTACGAGTAATACCTGTAGTAGGGTTGCCGTTGGGGTCTTTTTGGGCAAGAACAAACTTAAGTCCCACATCTGCCACCAATGGTTTAAACTCGTTTACGACATCGCCCACTCCTGGGTTGGTAGCACTAAAATCTTCGTTGAGTTGTTTTACTGACTCTATAATTTGAGCATCTGAAATATTTTCTACGCCCCCGTCGTGCACTACATGAAATACAATAGGAATAGTAAGTACACTTTGACTGGCAGAACTTTGCCGTGCACTTAGGGTAGTATACTCAGTGGTTTGCTTTTCTAATATTTGACGTGCGTTTTCTATTTGCTGCTTTAGCAATGGATTGGCTCGTTGCATTAACTTTTTATGCATTGGTAAGTGCCCACATTTATAATGTGGCGGGATTTTTTGCGCCCAGGCGCTCATAGTCCAGCACATGATCAAGAGTACACACAGCTTATACTGTAGTAAGTTTTTACGCATCGTTTTTATCGTTAAAATGTAATAAATTGGGTCTGCAAAGGTGTAATATATCAAGCTAAAAACATCATCAATGGCAATGCCTTATTGTCCAAATAAAAGACCTTTTAGCTTTCCGAAGTACTTAAAGAAATTATCTGTATAGAAACATCTTGATTGGGTATGATTAAATTTAATCATCTAACCTCCTACCTATTTTCGGGGAACAACACATTAGCAGATTTTTCTCTATTACAAAGGTAATTCTGTTATAGCTCACATTCTCCCAATTTATTAGCGAAGCTTGATATTATCTTGATAGATTATTTCTCCAAAAAACCAAAGCACCCTTACAACATTCTGAGAACAAATGCAAAAACAAATGCTATGCTTCTGATTATCAAAAGTTTACAATATTTTCACTTAAAATATACATAAAATTATACTACGGAGAATTCTACAAACATTAAATATAACTATATCAAGTTATAATTTAACTTTTTCTATATACAAAAAAAATGATAATGGAGGTAAACGGAGGTAAAGATCGAATAGAAAGGAGAAACTTTTTGCTTACATTTTAATCCTTTGCAAATCCCTATTTATATAGGTAAGTAATAAAATTAAGGTACCTACTTGAAATCACACATAGTAGTCCATATAATAAGAGGGGTTAGTAGGCAAGTAAGATGCTAAGGTTTGTAAACAGATGAGCATCAAACTTGCCCTAACATCATTGACTATCCCTTAAAGGGATTATCTCCATTCTGTTGGCTGCTGTCGTATACTCGAATAGCTACTACATCGGCTTCAGCGGTTTTTTGATCATTTGACCACAACTCGCATGTCATCACTGTTTTGCGTCCTTTTACTTCGGTTACTCTAGCGACTAATTTTACGGGTACATCGTTTGGAGTAGGTTTTAGGTACTTTACAGTAAGGGTACCAGTAGCATAACGGTATTCAGGGTCGCTGTTCCAGGGGCGGTTACCTTCCACTTTGTAGGCGTGCATAGTAGCTGTTGCCATTGTGTGGCAATCTATGATAGTGGCAATAATGCCTCCATTCATAATTCCCTTCCAGCCATTGTATTTTTCTTGCGACTCCCACACACATACGCTGGCATCGCCTTCCCAATGACTTTTTATCTTGAGCCCCTCGTGGTTTTCGTGCCCACAGCCAAAACACACATTGTTTGGCATAGTGTGTTGAAAAAAAATTTGATTACCCTCATTCTCTTGTGTTGCTATCATAATATTTTTTTTAGAGTGATGATTACCCATTTGGCTGGTAATCTATAAGAAATTTGTGAAATATCTATACAACTTTACGACCCACTCCTTTATTTTTTATACCACAAAGTTTTTACCCAAAGCTGTTAACCTTTGCTTGGGTAAATACTATAAATCAATAGTCCACCACGTTTAGTCAACAGCTCATACGAGCACTGTTTACATTCACTATCTATCAGTCTTTGATATTGTCAACACACATTCTTTTCAAGAAGAAACGAATGGTAGGGTTTAACCCTATACAGATAAATAAATCATTTTCAGGTGCATAGACAACTGATAGTTTATAGGTCATTTTGACTCAAATAGTTGTAGAATATTGTTGATAGTCACCCAAAAAAACACCCACATTTTGTATGAAAAGCCCGTCGTCAAACGGGCTTTTTTGCTTGAGCAGTGACCTCGTCGAACCGCTCTAAATAATGCTCGTGGTTGGTGCCCATCCATTTGTCCCACCAATTGAAATAGAGCCCATAATTACCCTTGACCAACTCGTGGTGCATGTTGTGATGAGTACTGGTGTTTTGCCAACGCCCCAACCAGTGGCGTGTCCAGTTTTTGGGGTAAACCTCATAACCCAAGTGCCCTATTACGTTGAGGGTCATCATAAACAACAAGAAGGTAAATATAGCTAAAGGATGCAGGGGCATGGTAAATACCAATAAAGGGAAAATGCCTGCTTCTATGATGGCTTCGAGCGGGTGGAAAGAGAAGGCTGCCCAAGGCGACGGATTGTGCGACAGGTGGTGGGTGCGATGCATGATACGGTAAAGCCTGGGGTGGTGCATCAAGCGGTGAGTCCAGTAAAAATAAGTGTCGTGAATAATCACCATCAAGGGAAAGCTGGCCAATAAATAGCCCCAACCATACAGGCTAATGTCGTGATAAATGAGGGTGTACTCTTTGAATGACAGAATGCTAATGGCAATGATAGAAAAGATAAACATAGTACTCAGTGAATACTTAATTTCCTGCCAATACTGTTGATCCTGGTGTTGGCGGGTTTGAATACGACGGTGGATCCAGTATTTTTTGCGAATGACATAAAAAATGGCAAAGAAAATGCCCGCTACCACAAAATAACGCAGGGCAAGTATACCCAATATGATCCCCCAACGGGTGTACCATTCTATAGCTAAAATTACACTCATAGTTGTTTATTATTCTTATACGAAATAGTATGTTATATATAAACCAACGCAATTTTTAGAGAATAGTAGCAGGATAATCAACGAATGGCAGGAAAAAATCAGTGAATAGAGGAAGGGGTAGTGTTCACAAAATTGTGTTTATAATTTTTAATTTACTGATTATCAGTGTTGATACTTTCAAAAAAAACACAGTTACCTGAACGCTTCCAAGTAGGGACACAAGTGCATTGCTTGTACCTTTTTCTCTGAGTGGCTAAAACCCACAGTATTTCTTCAAAACCTTTTCTACCCCTTTGTACCCCATTAGGTTCGACTTTTCCCAATTGATGCAAGCTTCGTCTTTTTCGCCTAAACTGTAATACGCCCATCCTCTATTGAGGTAGAGCATGGCATTTTCATAACCCATTGTCAGGGCTTTGTTGTAGTCTTTGAGCGCCTGGCGGTACTTACGTAAGCAGGCGTAACTATACCCACGCAACTCATGGGCTTGTACCAGACTGGCATCTAGTTCTAAAGCACGGGTAAAGTGGGTCACGGCTTTGGCATAATTGCCCTGGTTGCGCTTTTGTTGTCCCAAGGTAAAGTGGTGTACGGCAGAAGACTGGGCAAAAAGTCCTGTTGACAAAAGGCAAAAACCAATGCACCAAAGACCTTTTCGGGCAGTGTTACCCTTTGCATCAAACAGTGTTAAAAAAACAGTTTTCATATTTTTCTTGTTGTAGGTAATTGTAATACGATAACGCACAGCTTTTATATAACTTTGTTAGTTTTTTTTTGATTTTTTTGGTTATTGCGTCAGCTAAGCTGAGGGCAACGTACTGTTTATTGGATATTTCAAAGGTTAATCCTTAGCTTTGTTCATTAGAATTTTGAAAATACCGGGTTATCATAAAACACCAAAACACGATCTTTATGTGGACTAAAATTGCCCATACCATACTCAAACGCCGTCCTGTATTCCTTGTAATTATTGCATTGATTACAGCTTTTATGGGCTACCACGCCCTGAAGGTGCAAAAGAGCTATGAACTTGCTCAACTAGTACCTCCGTCTGATGCAGATTTTAAATACCTCAAAAATTTTAAAGCCCAATATGGCGAAGATGGTAACATTGTGGCAATTGGTCTGAAAGACAAGAATGTTTATAAGCTTGCCAATTTTAATGAATTGAAAAAGCTTGCCGACGAGATAAAAAAGCTGGAGGGTATCACGCAGGTGTTGTCGTTGCCCCGCATGCAATACCTGGTAAAAGATACCGAAAACCGCAAATTTGTAGGCAAACCGGTATTTAGCGAAAAGCCTGCTACCCAACAAGAGCTAGACAGCTTGCTCAATTTTGCCAAAACGCTCAAGTTTTACGAAAACCAACTGGTCAATGCCGAGAATGGAGCTACTTTGATATTGGCATCCATGAAACGCGACATTCTTAACTCGCCCGATCGCGATGTACTCATAAAGAAGATATATAAATTAACCGATAAGTTTACCGAAAATACCCAAATTGACCTGCACTTTGCAGGAGTGCCGGTAGTGCGTTCTATGATGATGACCAAGGTAGGCAAAGAACTTACCCTGTTGCTGGTAGTATCATTGGGAGCCACGGCTTTGATTTTATTTTTATTTTTCCGATCACTCAAAGCGGTATTGTTTCCTATTATCATTATTGCGGTGGTGGTAGTATGGACAATGGGTATGTTGGGACTATTCCAGTTTGAAATTACCATTCTTACGGGGCTATTGCCGCCTATTTTGGTGGTGATTGGCATACCCAATGCAGTATATTTGCTCAACAAATACCATCAGGAATTTCGTCGCCACGGAAGTAAGATACGTGCCCTGAGTACTATTATTCGTAAAATTGGGGTGGTTACCCTGATGACCAATACTACCACTGCCATTGGTTTTTTCGTGTTTAGCTTTATGGAAATCACCATTTTGCGCGAGTTTGGTATTGTGGCCAGTATCAACATCATGAGTACCTTTGTGGTAAGCCTTATACTGTTGCCGATATTTTTTTCCTTTTTACCCAAACCCAAACCTCATGAGCTTACCCACCTCGACCGCAAACACCTCAACGCTACGCTTACTACCTTTGCCAATATTGTATTCAATCACCGTAAAAAAGTGTATTTGGTATTGGTAGTTATTTTGGTATTGAGCGGCTTTGGTATTTCTAAAATGAAAATGGTGGCGTTTATGGTAGACGATATTCCTCCCGAAAGCCGAATCAAACGTGACCTGGCTTTTTTTGAACAAAACTTTAGCGGGGTAATGCCGCTGGAAATTGTGATAGATACACGGCGCAAAAAAGGAGTGATGAGTTTGCGTAATTTACAAAAGGTGGATGAGTTTGAAAAAGAATTAAGAAAAATCACCTTACTCTCGCCTCCTGTGTCTATGATCAACTTTATAAAAGCTACCCGCCAGGCATATTATCGAAACGATTCGTCTTTTTATAGTTTGCCCACCCGCAACGACCAGGGCTTTATCATACAATACCTCAAAACCAACCAAAAAGATAAAAAGGTAACCCCTACTTCTAAGTTGCTTACTGCTTTTGTAGACAGCACTGGGCAAACCATGCGTATTTCGCTTAAAGTAGCCGATGTAGGTTCTATCAAGATGGATTCGTTGGTCAGCCAAGTAGTACGTCCATTGGTTGCCAAAACATTTTACGAGCAAAAAGCCATTGACTACTCTAAGCTCAGTGATGAAGAACTCATGAGCGAAGGAGCCGATATTGCCCAGGATGTTGCTAGAGAGTTTTTTAACCCACGCAAGCTTAAAGTCAATATCACAGGTACCACCCTATTGTTTATCAAAGGAAACAAGTACTTGGTTAACAACCTCAAAAACAGCTTATTACTGGCTATTTTGCTCATCTCTATTTTAATGGCAGCGTTGTTTGGTTCCTTCCGGATGATTTTAGTATCTATCATTACCAATATTATTCCGCTGGCAATTACTGCCGGATTGATGGGCTTTCTGGGAGTGCCGCTTAAACCCAGTACTGCGCTTATATTTAGTATAGCCTTTGGGATAGCAGTAGATGACTCTATTCATTACCTTGCCCGTTACCGACAAGAGTTGTTTTTGAATAAGTTCAATGTGCCTGACGCCATTCTTAAAAGCCTGAGAGAAACAGGCACCGGAATGATCTATACTTCTATCATCTTATTTTTTGGTTTTATTGTATTTGTATCGTCCGAGTTTCAAGGAACTGTGTCTTTGGGTGGGCTTACTTCTATTACGCTGATGTCGGCCATGTTTGCCAACCTTATTTTGCTTCCATCTATGTTACTGTCGTTTGACAATGGCAAGTATAGCAAAAACAAAATGCAAATTATCGAAGAGTATGACGAGTTTCATCTGGAACAAGACGACGAAGAGTTGGATACTGACTTGATCAAGGTGTATAAAGAAGACGAAGCAAAGGATTAAGTCTTAATCAGTTAGAAGCTCCGACAGGGGGCGAGTTGCGCCCTATTTAACTCCGTTGAGCTCACCACAGCAAGCTGTAGATTCGGTTCATAGGTAGTCAACAATTCATTAGTTAGAAAGCATCTCACCTGTATGAAGCATAAAAAATGCCGTGTAACTCCAGAGCTACACGGCATTTTTTGTATTTTAATGTTTACTTATTTCCTCAACATAGGGGCTACCATAGACTGATACATAAAGCGTGTAATCAGGCTGTAGATCAATATAATGGCTACAATGTTGGTAAGCATCCATTTGATGCCTAGAAATCCCCCATCCCCCTTGTTAACCGCCAAATAAGCTGTTTCATAAGAGCCATAAACTCCTAACAAATGTAATATTATAGGAAACAACCCTGGCAGCATCAACAAACAAAACAACGCTAAACGCTTGGTGTTTTGGTTATATGTTTTATGGTAAAACTTGTGCCCTACATAAGCCGCAAAAACTAACAAATTGATGACATACATGCCAAGGGCTGCCTCGTTGAATATACCTGCCAAAAGCCCCCCTACGACCATACTATAAATAAAACCAAAGAAGATGACTAACACAATTTCTATGATTTTGTATTGACGTAAAATAAAAGGTAATACTGAGGTAAAAGTTGCCATACTCAAAAACACTTGTATTACCATCACAGCACTTGTCTGATTGCTGGGGTTGTCAAGTGTACTAAGTGCCAACCCTACTACAGGCAAAAAGATGAGTGCCATGCAAAGAAAATTGAGCCCGGCAATACCTACAAACTTGCCCAATGATAACTTGCTATAATCTATTTGTTGTTGATATTGAATATATAACCAGTATAAACCCATAAGCGTTGCCAAAAACATAGGAATGCCTATAAACATTACAAAGTCGTTACCCTCATAAAAATAGTGCTGCATTGTGTTGTCCACCTCTTGGTCGAAATGATCGCCAAACATATAAAACAAGCCAAACAACGATAGGGAATAAAAGGCTACCCATATTATTTTAGAATGCCATATTGCCGGGTAGTGTACCAGCAAGTAATGGTCTAAACGTTTTAAAAATTCAGGTTTAATTTTGTCAAAAGCCATAGTGCGATAATATCTGTTTACTTTCGTTTAACGGGAAATACCATAGAACGATACATAAAATAAGCCAACAGGCTATAAGTAGTAAGGACAGTGACTACATGCAATACCATCCATTTGAGGGTAAAAGGATCTCCTTTGAAACCTAAAGCATATTCATACGCGCGCTCTATTCTATAGTTATAATACCCTGCATAGTAAGTAAAGGCTGGAACAACCAAAGGCAATGCCAACACACAAAGCAAAGCAAGACGCTTAAGGTTTTGGGTAATCTCTCGGTTGGCAAACTTTACCAGCACATAGCCCAAAAACACTAGGTAGTTTATTACAAATATGGTGACCATTACACTATCGCCTTTTACTTCTAATATTCCGGCAAAAACCAACGCTACTCCAAGGCAATAAACAAAACCAAAAAAGATCACCAACACGGTTTCTATGATCGTATATTGACGTAATATAAAAGGGAGTATAGAAGCTGCCGTAGCTAAGGTAACTACAGTTTGAATCCCCAGCCAGGTATTTTCAAGGTTACGAGGAAAGTCAAGTGTACTGTATGCCAAACCAATGGCGGGTAAAAAGAGTAAAACCACACAAGCAAAATTCAATAAAGTAGTAGCGGTAAATCCACCCAATGACAGTTTGCTATAGTCTATTTTTTGTTGGTACTGGGTATACAACCAATAAAAGAGCGTAAGTATGCTCAAAAACAAAGGCAATATCCCAAACATGACCCGGTCTTGCCGTTCGTGGTAATAATAACTAAACTCTCCATTTTCGTAAGGCTCATAGTCAAACCGATCGCCAAAAAAATAGAACAAGGCAAATAAAGCCAGTGAATAGGTTCCTACCCAAAGTATCCGGGATTGCCAGATGACAGGGTAGTTGACTAATAAATAATTATCAATTTTTTTAAGAAATTCAGGTTTCATCGTGATCTAGTGTTTCAGTGTTTGTGTATATGTTGGCTTATAAAAACAGCCTTTTGGCTGAATTGCTAATGTTTCTGAAATACTCTACTTCTACATTGTTTTGAACGAGCGTTTCTAATATTTTCTGTCCGTCTAGTTCTTTACTGCCTGTAATCACATAAGACAAACCATTATGTTCTATTTCGGAAACAGGCAAACCAGTAAGTAAACTTTCCAAAGCCCTCTTTTCCAACACGCACGAAAGCTCAAAAAAGTTGTGCAGCCGGGCATCTCCTATGTTATTTTTATCGCCACTAAATACCATGCGTCCTTTTTGCAAAAACATCAGGTTATCGGCAATGCTTTCTATTTCGTGCAAGTGCTGTGAACTAATAATGATACTGATGGGATATTTGGCGCTTTTGGCAAGGTCTTTCAAGTCGTTCAATACAATACGCTGAGAGCGTACATCCAGGTTGGCAAGGGGTTCATCTATTACCAACATTTTGGGGCGCCATACCAGGGCTTTTGCCAAAGCAAAGCGCAATTTATATCCTCCCGATAGTTCTGACCATTTTTTGTCGGCATGTTCGGTTAAGCCCAGGCGCTCAAGTATATAAGCAGTGTTTTGCTCGTTATATGCTCCCTTGATGCCATGTTGTGCTAACTCAAGATGAATATTTTGCTTGAGCGTGCCATGCCACGAAGGTAACTCTTGCTCTACATAGGCTATCTCAGACTTTACCTCTATCCAGTCTACCTTATCTTTACTGATTTGGTGCTTTTGCAACAGCGGAAAAGCAATCACTCCGGCGTCGTGTTGCAGATTTCCGGTAATGACTTTAAAGAGGGTGGTTTTTCCGTTGCCGTTTTCTCCTACGACTCCTGTAATCTCGCCCAAACGTAGGTGCAGGTCTATGCCTGACAAACTAAAACCTGATTTTCGGTAATATTTGCTCAAGCCAAAACACTCCATCAAAATGGGCATGGCTTCCTTAAACTCTTCTCCTGCTACATTCGTCAGCTCAGCCGTTTCGGTTTGTACCTGCCGGGTATTTTGAGCGTTTACGTGCACTGCCAACAAATATACATCGGCAATGTCTTGTTTTAATTGTCTGATACGTTGAATAATCTCAGCAGTACGCTGGAGGGCTTGTTCGTAGGTGATGGTTTGGTTTTCCTGATCGCGGATAACTTGTTTTTGACTGGTGCTAATCTCCAAAGCAGTGTTTACATGGGTTGCATTGGTACTAAAATCTTGCACAAAATCAAGCAAGCGAATAATTGCTCTAGGCAGGTTTTCGTCATCCAATAATAAATCTATTTCTATGCCTCGATCATTGATACGTTTACTCATAGTGTTTTTATAGGTTTTAGTAACTGTATAGTTTTCAATTATAGTTTACTTGGTTTACAAAGTAATGTTGCATTAGCAACCTGTTTAATCCAAGTAAAAACCTACAACACCGAATAATTGATCTAAATAACGCTAAAAAACAAAATATTTAACTAAAAAGTAACTATTCACGCAAAATTTAAGTTTAAACAGAGTAACATTGAATGATAAAGTTACTCTTCTATGCCCTAACCATTCTGATAAGCAACCGTCCTACAGCCCAGCATCTAACCAAAGGCACCACCAAAATAGCACTGTTCAACATCTTTAAGAAAAATTTACCATCACCTGGAAGTTCCAATGTGTGATTTGCTCTGGCAAAACAGACACTATTGATTGACTGCTACACTTGTGATGACCTATTTAGGGCTTGTTTAAAATTCACCTGATAGGTGCTTTTTAAACAAGCTTTTAGATTAGTTTTTAACTTTTTATTTATCTCATCAAAAAAAAATCCAGTGAAAAAAAGGACATTCATTATGGTGTTAGGCCTGTGGGGGTTCATTGCCCAGGGATTTGCCCAAATCTCTGACACCTCAAATACTCGTTTGTACAAATTGTCGGTAAGTGACATTTTAAGTACCAAAAGTACCCTTGCATCTGGGGTAAAAGAAACGGTATTGGATGCTCCTGCCTCTATGGTAGTACTCACGGCAAAAGACATTGCTGACAGAGGCTACACCAGTTTGCACGAGGTAGTAGCCGATCTTCCCGATTTTGACCTGATTCCGGTATCAGGGGGCAACTCTTACGTCAATGCCTACCAGAGAGGCTACCGCACCGTAAACACTCAAAGAACCTTGTTTATGATAGACGGGATCATTGTCAATGATTTATGGTCGCACATTGCTGCCTTAGGCGAACAGTTTCCCATGAGCTCTATCGAGCGTATAGAGGTACTCTCAGGTCCTGCATCGGTAGTGTATGGGCCTAATGCTTTTCTGGGCATTATCAATGTGGTAACTAAACGGGAAAAGTTTAGACGTAATAAGGGGAATATTAACTTTATCGGTGGCAGCAATCAAACTGGGGCAATAGATGCCAGTGTAAGGGGGAATGTAGCAGGCTTGCGCTACTCTGTGTCTGGCCGGATTTTTCGTAGCGAAGCAGAAGACATATCAGATCGGTGGCATTTTTTGTCAGATGATCTGTACGGCAATCAAGACATTTGGGGTCCATTACTTGGGCTCAAAATAAGGGGGGAAAGACTGGGGCGTTACCGCAGCCTTAACGAAGAATTTGGTTTAGTGGCTAATGTTGCCTATCGCGGGTTTGAGGCAGGCATTATTAAGTGGACAAGATACAATGGCTACGGCAATGAGTTTGTGGCAGACCGTGCCCAAAACAATGCAGGTTGGAACAATGGTTCTAACCAGTACTATTTACGCCACAGTTTTGACCAGGGTAATATCAGCAACAATGCAACATTGCTATACCGTAATTCGCGTACCTGGGGCGATTGGGCAGAGGCTGAGCCAGACTGGAACCCAGGCAGGGAGGCTTACTCTTATGTGAGCTATACCAATTGGAACACCTTCAGTAGTAGTGTACTGTTTAGAGATAATCTAAATGTTAAACTAAGCAAGCACGTTCAGTTGCTTACTGGAGTAAAGTATGAACGAAAAATACTTGCTAAAAACTACGATGTACCTGGTTACTGGACAGGGTCTTATAGTTCACTGACTTTAGAAAACCCTGACGGTCCTTATGGGCAAGGTGGAGGTATTACGCTCAGTACTGATCCCTCGTTTATTATATCACCTACCCCCAACCGAGATGTTCCGTCTGAAAATGAGGTAATTACCCACGATGTGGGTGGATATTTTTTGGGGGTGTTTGATATAGGCAAGTTTCGTTTCAATACAGGGGTACGCTACGACCGCAACTCAGTATATGGGCAATCAATCAACCCCAGAGTATCGCTTATTTTCAAGCCTGACAGTCGCTCTGCTATCAAATTACTGTATGGAGAAGCATTTCAGGAACCATCACCACGTTCTTTGTGGGGGGGCTGGAACGGTAGAAGTGCCAACCCTGACATGAAGCCAGAGAAGGTACAAAATATGGAAGTAAACCTTTTGCGTAAAACCGGGCGACTTTTACACGAAATAATAGGCTACTATGCCTTGTATAACAATGTGATAAAAGAGGAAGCCGAAAATGCCGGACAACGTAAAATACTGGGGGTGGGCTACAAATTAAGCTACAACCTGCCTAACCCTTTGCCCAATTCGGGCGACATCAAGGGCTATCTGTATTATAACTATACTGATGTAAAAAGTGGCATTACTTACGACCACCAGGCGGGCGAATGGATAGATGGAGAAGCTAACCTAGGCGATATTGCTACGCACAAGCTCAATGTAGGGGTACATATTCCTATCCAGCGGTTTCATATCAACTTAAGGTCTAACATGGTAGGCGAACGAGAACTTTACCTAAGAAACCCACTCCGTGATCAAGATTACCGCTTGGCACCTTATGCTATTTTTAATGGAAATGTGGCCTATAATGTAGGGATGGTAAGACTGATGTTAAAGGTAAATAATATCTTTAACCACCTGTATATGTTGCCAGGGGTACGAAGCGCCAACAGTGGCAATGATTTTACCCAACGAAGTCAGGGCTACTACAACTCTTTGATTCCAGCACCGGGCAGGTCGTTTTTGCTCAATGCAATGGTGAGGTTTTAGTTGCTGTAAACAATCGACAACAGGCTTTAGGCGACAAGGTTAAACCCCTTGTCGCTTTTTTTTACCCCAAATTTGTCGCTCGCTCTCTTTTGTTTTGCCTGTACCTTTCCGACAAATTCGACGGTGGTTGAGTCACAGTTTCACTCGATGCCTTGGCGGGTTGCATCATTTCATAAAACATTTGATCGAGTGTGCCTACTTTTTTCGCTTTTTCAAGCTGATTGTTTTGGGCAAGGTGTTTCTTGTAACGAATCAAGGCTGTAGAAATCAAGGCTAAATCTTCTTTTTGTATCTGAATTTTATTGGTATTTGAGTTTTTTTGAGTTTTTGGAAAAAGTGGTGGAGTGTTTTCATTCGCTGCTGTTTTTTGTGTTGGTTTTGGTTGCGTTTGCAAAGTTGTTTGTTTTTCAACAGGCTTTTTTGTTTTGCTTTTGGGAAGCTTTTCTCCTGCTTCATCTACCTCATACGTCAAGCTTTTCACAAGCTTGTCAAACATAGTTCTGATGTTCCATTTTACCTCTGGAATGTTGATGACGATTTTTTTCATGATGCTCGATGTTTTAAATAATTGGTATTATAAAAATCGGCAAAATTCCCGCCCGATTCAAATATTTTGGGTGACGATTTGGCGAGCAAAAGAGGTGACAAATAGGCTGAAAAACGTAAGCAATTGAAGCTTAAACAGTTTAACCTGTAATATAACTGACAAGGGTAAAAAATAAAATTTCCGCGCAAAGCTGGCACGTTTATTTTGTTGTTTTCACCCACTAATCCCCATCAAAAAAGCGCTTACTCACCTACAATTGAACTTAACAATAACACCTACCAAAAAAAACTACCAATTAATTTCCGTCACGCTAGCCAAAAACAAGTATATGTCAGAAAAGCCTCCATGATAAGAGGTTTAATATAAGGTTTTCTTTTTCTGAATACAGAAAACCAGGTAATCAAACACAAATTATCCTAACAGTACTCATAACTGCATAAAAGTGGATAATAATACTCATTTTTTAACAATAAACTGTAACAATGAACAATACTCAAAAAGCTCAAATAGCAGGAGTTATTCTATCAGCCATTCTTGCAATTGCTTGGCTTAGTCGTGGTGTATATGTTGGTGGATGCTTGCTCACATTAACAACTATTTTATTAATACCAAAAGTTTACCCATCTCTTATAAAAACTTGGAAACCTTCAATAGCTATTGTTGCCCGCTCTTTAATTTTTATTCTGGCTATGACTTTTGGAATCTCAGCAGACATAAAGGTTGGTAACAAAGGTCTAGCATACATAGCAAAAGCACATCAATCGTTGAAAGATGGTGACATTGCTAAAGCTAAAGTTTTTTTAAATCAATCAAAGACTATAGCTCCTTTCGTCAAGGATTCTGCAGAAAAAATAGAAGCCCTTATTGTAATTGATAATTCGGAAGAATATATAAAAAAGCAATTGATAAGCTTATCCGATGACCAATTCACACAGTTGATGACTAATCAAAGTCAACTTCAAGTTGATTTTACTCCTTACAAAATCATTAATGACCGCATTAAACAAAAAATGAAGGAAAAGTCACAGTATAGATTTGATTACGCTAAAAAACTACGCAAGAAAGTAATTGAAGCTCAATTTAGTATTTGGGATGGTTCACATGTCAAACTTACAAAACACATCAAGTCTAAGATGAATGACCCAGATAGTTTTAAACATGTAAGCTCAAGTTGGGTTGACATGATCAAACATGTAAAGGTGCAGACTATATTCAGAGGAAAAAATTCCTTTGGAGGAATAGTCACCCACACAGTTGTAGCCAAAGTATCATTTGAGGGTGATGTTTTAGAAATTATTAGTTTTAAATAAATTAAATCTACAAAGTTTTTGTAGACCCTAATATTTACTTTAAAACTATACAAAATAAGGGGGAATATTTGATGTTATACTCAATCATATATAGTCTTCCCCCTTCAAAATAGTATAAAGGCTTCTTCACTATAAGTTTATTTATCATATTTGAGCTAATACTTTCAGGCTGAAAAACGTAAGCAATTGAGCCTGAAACGGTTTAGCTGGTGATGTGTCTGACAGGGCAAAAAATAAGTTTTCTGGGCGAAAACTGGCACGTTTATTTTACTACTTCGACGTTTCACCTTCCTCTTTTTTTATCAAGTTTTTCTGAACAATAGTCCACAGTATTCAGTCGACGGTCGACAGCTGTTTTGTAAGTACAAACACCCCACAACACACCGAAAAACAGCATTTTGCCCAAAATTCTCAAACGATATACTTATTAGGCAAACTATTCATATCAACAGCTCGGCTACGTTTTCACCAACATAAAAAGCGTTGGACATATTGTCTGGACATTCTTAAAGTTTTTAATAAGTAAACAAAAAAATCACCAAAGAGGGGAGGGGATAGATTTGACCTACTTCATGTACTTACTTATGAAAACATTATCATCAGGCAAAGTAGATAGCTTTAGGCTGGTTTGCAAGCATGCTACCTGTTTTATAATGTATTGACTTTTAAGGGTTTATAAAACCGGCAGATGGAAGTATAGCTTTACAAAAAAGAAATTAATAATTCCCTCAATATTTTTTTGCTTTAGCCCCCTCTCCTATCTTCATGAGTAAAACCTACAGCCTTGCTCAGCCCCTAACTATACACCACATCCCAATCTTTCCAAATGGGTTCATAGCCACAAGTACGAATCATTTGGGCGATTTCGGCGGGGGTACGCTCGTCCGAAATTTCAAACTGCTCAAGCGACTGGGGCTCTACCGCATAGCCTCCTGGGTTGGTTTTAGAACCCGCACTGATAGAGGTAATACCCAACGGAATAATGTGGTTACGAAACTTCTCGGTTTCGCGGGTAGACAACGACAATTCTACTTCTTCGTTGAAAATACGGTAGGCACAAATAGTTTGCACCAACTCGCGGTCATTCATTTCTACCTTAGGCTCCAGCCCTCCCGAAAAGGGACGCAAACGAGGGAAAGAAATAGAGTACTTGGTTTTCCAATAATTGCGTTCCATGTATTGCAAGTGTGCCGCCGTAAAAAAGCAATCGGTTCGCCAATCTTCCAGTCCAATGAGCACGCCCAAACCTATTTTATGAATGCCTGCTTTGCCCAAGCGATCGGGCGTGTCTATGCGGTAGTCAAAGTTAGATTTTTTGCCTTTGGGGTGATGCTTTTTGTAGTCATCTTTGTGGTAAGTCTCTTGGTATACCAATACCGTGTTGAGCCCCAGTGGTATCAGTTCTTCATAGTCTTGCTGGTCAAGGGGTTGCACCTCCATACTAATGTGCGAAAAGTGGGGTTTGATGAGTTTTAAGGCATTCTTAAAATAATCTACTCCAACGGTTTTGTTTGCCTCGCCAGTCACCAACAAAATGTGGTCGTAACCCAATGCTTTGATTACTTCTACCTCGCGCCTGATTTGGGCATCGGTCAGGGTTACTCTACGCAAAGGATTATCCAGGCTAAAGCCACAATAGGTACAGATGTTTTGACACTCGTTGGAAAGGTACATGGGCAAATACATTTGAATGGTTTTGCCAAAACGCTTTTGGGTCAACTGGTTACTCAGTTGTGCCATGGGCTCAAGGTATTTTGCCGCTGCCGGAGATATCAAGGCTTTGAAATCTTCTAAGTCACGCTTGCCTGTTTTGTTCAAGGCATGCGCTACATCGCGGTCTGTTTTATCATAAATGCCCGCTTTTACCTCGTCCCAATTGTATTGGGCAAATATATCTTTAAATGTCATTGTTTTCTTTAGTTTTTAGTCGATGGTTTACGGTTTCCTTAAACAGTCCATAGCACCCACAGGGGGCAAGCTTCAAGCGACAAGTCCTTAGGTACCGATGAATATCGGTGCTACACCCTGTTTAACTGCGTTGAGCTCATCACAGCAAACTGCTGTAGATTCGGTTCACAGGTAGCTACACTTTTATATCACGTTGACTTTTAGCAACTTATAAAAACCGTAGCTAAAAGCCCCGACAAGGTTCTAGGGATTTCCATCTACCGATTTGATAAACCGCTAAAAATCAGTATTCTATGAAATCGGTAATAGGCTTGAAGAGCAGCCGCAAGCTTGAAGTTTGTCGCTAAAAGCTTGCGGATGTAGAGGCTATTGACTACTCTTCGTCAAACAAAAATGCGGTCAAGGGGCTACTGGCGCTTGCCTTGGTACTGGTTTGGGCAAGTTTTGCCTCAAAAGCCAGACGCCCTGCTTCTACTGCCATTTTAAAAGCCTTGCCCATATCTATCGGGTTAGGCGATACTGCAATGGCGGTATTTACCAATACTGCATCAGCGCCCAGTTCCATTGCCTTTGCTGCATCAGAAGGGGCCCCAATACCCGCATCCACCACTACTGGCACGTTGCTTTGCTCTACGATAATCTCCAGAAAATCTACTGTTTTCAAGCCTTTGTTGCTGCCAATAGGCGAACCTAACGGCATTACCGCAGCTGTGCCTGCTTCCTCAAGGCGTTTACACAATACCGGGTCGGCGTGAATGTAGGGCAATACCACAAAACCCAGTTTTACCAGTTGCTCGGCGGCTTTGAGGGTTTCTATTGGGTCGGGCATCAGGTATTTAGGGTCAGGGTGAATCTCTAGCTTAAGCCAATTGGTACCTAGAGCCTCACGTGCCAACTGTGCCGCTAATACGGCTTCTTCGGCGTTGCGGGCGCCCGATGTATTGGGCAATAAGTGGAACTGAGCATGGTTTAAATGCTTGAGGATATCGTCTTGCTCGTTTTGTACATCTACCCTTTTGAGGGCAACAGTTACCAACTCAGACCCTGAAGCAAGCAAGGCTTCTTCCATCAATTGGTTATGGCTAAACTTGCCCGTGCCTGTAAACAGGCGAGAATTAAAAGTTTTGTCAGCAATGGTGAGTCTATTATTCATTGTTTTAATGTCTGTTATTACTTAATATCTGAAGTTACGCAGACCTACTTATTTTGATGGTTATATGGCTTTATTGCTCAATGGTTTGGCTACGCATTGCGCAATAAAGCCATTCAACAATAGAAACAGGTGACCTTCAGAAAACTGCGTAACTTGAGTTAATATCATTCTTTTGGTGTGCATACCATTATTTTTTAAAGCTGGGCAAACCCACACCTATCTATCAATTCGTCAAACAAGACCTCATCTTTGGTACATACCAATAGCATTTCTTCTGGCATCCCCTGACTATTTATAAAATACAGCAAAATGGTGCCTTGTTGCCAAAAAATTGCCAAACCGTTTCCGTGAGCAATAATGGTACTCTGCTGCTCTACAACCTCAATATAAAGCCTAAATTTAGCATTTTGGTGGTATTCGTTGGCGCTCAACGAAGCAAAAAACGCATAACCACCTTGAGTTTGACTATGCATAGCATCATCTGCCATTACACATTGTAAAAAGAGCATTGCCTCCAAAAAATGCCTCAAGTCAAAAGCTTCCTTATGCCAGGCAACTTGCCCGTCCAGGCACTGATCGGTAGTTTGGTAAACAGCCTTGCCATTGGTCAAGTCTACCGCCCAATGCACCACCTCTTGATGCTCTGCCAAAAACACAAGTTTGCCATCCTTCACCCGCAAGTCTTCTAACCTGACAAAGCGTTGGTATCCCTTTATAAATAAATTTAAGTTGCCTACACTGGCATAAAACTCTAACAAAGGGGCAGGAAACTTTACCTTTAAGCGTTCCTCTTGTTGTCTAATGACTTGCTCACTGATACCTTCGTTTGGTGTGGGCTCTCTGCCCAAAATATTTTGGGCAATTGTTTGAAAACTCATGACCGAAAATTTAACCGCAGGAGGCTTGCCTCCAAGCTCTGCGAAGCTAAACAAGCTACTAAGCTGCTCAATAAAAAAATGTAATCAAATCCTTTTTTTCAGTCAACATGTGGTCTACCCAGCTTTGCAAAGTAGACAAGCCTTCGCCAAACTCAGGATGCTCAAGGTTTAGTTCAACAAACCCTTTGGCAAGCGGCTTGGCTCGGCTCAATGGTAAAAAACCCACCATTGGGTATTCGCTTAAGGGCAAAGGCAAGGCAGGCGGCATGGCAAAAAAGTCGTCATACACCCTAAAATTCAATACCTTGGCACTAAACACCTCTAAGTCAAGCAGGTATTCTACCGACGTAAGCTCAGTAAAACCATCGTTGGTCAGGGCTTGCCCATAAGTTTCACAGAGTAACTGTAGGGCATAACCATACATATACTCCCACTCGGTTGCTTCCTGTGCTTTTCCTTGCATTAGCGTAAGCAAAGCCCGATAAGTATCAGGGCAACCATCCTTAAAGTCATCGGCAAAACCTTCGTCCAGACTTTGGGCAAATCTTTTAGTATGTTCGCCAGCTTCTACGTCTTTCCATACTTCCGCCAACTGGCTTTTACCCTTGGTAAGTGCCTCAAGACGTTGTCCACTTACCAAATAAGCCGCTACATGATAGCTCATACCTTGCTGCTGTCGAAGGTGGTTTGTATAGTCTCTACTACCTGAGCGGGCGCTTGGTGATGTGTAATGACGCTTGATACTGCCACCCCGTATACGCCGGTTTGTCTGATAATGCTCATGTCTTCGGCTACTATGCCACCAATGGCTACTATAGGTGTATCAATGTTTTGCTCATAACAGTTGGCCATGAGCGTAGTATAGCCTTGGGCTCCCAATACCGGGCTGAGTTTTTTTTTGGTGGTGGTAAACCTAAAAGGGCCTGCACCTATGTAGTCTACTCCAGCTTTGGCCAGTCTTTGTACATCTTCAAAAGTGTTTGCTGTGCCACCGATGATTGCGTCTTTGCCTAGTATTTTACGCGCCTCTTTGGGCGACATATCTTCTTTGCCCAGATGTACTCCATCGGCATGCACCGCTTTTGCCACTGCTACGTGGTCGTTCAGTATAAAAGTAGCCCCATAGAGGGCACATATAGCTTTTACCTTGAGGGCAATGGCTTGTACTTCGGCTTCAGGCGTATCTTTTACTCGTAGTTGCACCCAATTGCATCCCGCTTCACAAGCTTTTTGTGCCGCTTGCACATGGCTCAGTGTATCGGTTTGCTGGGTAATATATTGCAATTTTGCTATTTCTTTTTTCACGTTTTTTTAGTTTTTAGTCCATAGCCTTGACAGGGGCACGTTTTAAGCGACAAGCTTCAAGTTGCTTCCTGTTCTATAGGTAACTAACAAATTCATAGTGGCGACGCTGGGCGTCTTTTTGGGTTTCGTTTTTTGCAAAAATTTGTTTGTCTGGCTTTTAGCTCACAAGTTAAACTCTACTCGAACTATCATAGTTGCAAATAAGCAAGTCGTTTAAGTATAAAACACTTATAGCGCTCATCTCCGCTTCGGGCAGTGTCTCCACACCCGATCGAAACCTCGAACTTTGCAAGCTGCAGTGAGAATGCTCATTTTTTATAAGAAAGCCCTATTAGCTCACAAGTTAAACTCTGTTCAAACTATCACATTTGCAAGTAAGCAAATTATTTAGGCATTAAACACTTATAGTGTCCATCTACTAATTTTATAAACCACTAAAGATCATAAAAGCTTGCAGAGCAGGCTAAAAGCTGGTAGCAACTTCTATCTACCGATTTTATAAACCACTAAAAATCAGCGTTCTATAAAATCGGTAATAGGTTTGAAGAGCGGCCTAAAGCTTGAGGCTGTAGAGGCTACCAACTATTTATGAAATCCCAACCTGGTCTGATTGCTCGCCAAAAAGCGGGTCACATAATCTTTAGACCGTACACAGGCTTTGTGTAGCGGGTATTGTAGGGCAATGTGAGCGGCTAGTGCCGAAGAAAAGACACAGCCTGATCCGTGTTTGCCTGCTACGTTGGTACGCTTGGGGTTGAAGGCATACACTTTTTGCTGTTGACTAAACAAAAAATCTTTGCCCAACGCCTCGGTGTTATGCCCACCTTTGAGGTATACATGGCAAAACTGGCTCAGGTAATGTGCGCCCGCTTTGGCATCTTTCACCCCCGATAGTTGCTGTACTTCTTCCCAATTGGGAGTCAGCAAAAACAAGTGAGGCAGCAAAGCTTCCAGTTGTTGTTTTGCTACCTCTGAATGAAACACAAAGCCAGCACTTGCTTTAAGCACCGGATCGCACACAATTTTTATTTGTGGATTGTGTTCTCTCAAAATGGCTACTATTTGCTGTAGCACGTCAAAGCTCTCTACCAAACCTATTTTTGCCACTTTAAAGCGAAAGCGCGCCCCCAAAGTGACCAATTGAGCTTTTATGTCTTCTATGGCTACCCAGTTGGCTTTTTCAAACGCTACATCATTTTGTACTGTCAATGAGGTACACACCGCCATTCCCAGGGTTTTGTGTGACTCAAAGGTTTTGACATCGGCAAGAATACCGGCTCCTCCGCTAGGGTCAAACCCGGCAATGCTTAAAATATTTGGTCTTTCTTTTCCCATGCTGCTTTTAACTCCATAAATACCGCGATTGCCTGAGCAGGCTTTTCCCAAACAGTACCCAATACCGCCGCGCCGTCAAATCCCATGCGTTTGACTTGGTCTATCTTATCTAAAGAGATGCCACCCAACGCAATAAGCTGGGTAGCACTCTTGTATTTTTCTATACTCTTCAAATCAGCAAAATTACTTTTGTAGCCTGCCTTCGAAATGCTGTCGAACACTGGGCTCAAAAATACATAGTTGTAAGGTACCTCCAGGGTTTCTAACTCTTTGAGCTGATGTTTGGAACCACTCACCGTCATTGCTTGTTGCTTTGCCTTGTCATACCAATTCGTAAGTTGATCACTGTGGCTTTTGACATAATGCCCGGTAAAGTGAATACCTCGCAAATTGTATTTTTCGGCAAGTGCATAATGATGGTGCAACACTACCCGGTCGCGAAACTTAGGTTCAATCGCTTGAATCAAAGCCTCCGTGTCGTATATCGAGTAGGTTGGCTTGCGCAAATGAAATACTTCCAGCCCGTGCTCAAACAAGGCACCAATGATGCTTGCTTCGTTGAGTTCTTGTTGCGGGCTAGAGATTACAATAATGTTCATTTAAGTTTTTTAGTCGGTAGTCGGTAGTTGGGAGTCCATAGTCCATAGTCCATAGTCCATAGTCCATAGTCCATAGTCCATAGTCCATAGTCCATAGTCCATAGTCCATAGTCCATAGTGGCGACGCTAGGCGTCTTTGGGAGTTTCGTTTTTTTGCAAAAAATATAAACCCGCAAAAACCTACACTTTGCGCTGTGCAAAACAGCCTCAAACTTGAAGCACTGATGTGCATCGGTATCTAAGGACTTGAGGCTATTGACTCCTGTCTCCCAACTCCTGACTAAATAAACCCTCAAAACCTGCACTTTATTCTTTACAGAACAACCCCAGGCTACACAAACTTCTATCTACCGATTTTATAAACAGCTAATAATCAGCAATCTATAAAATCGGCGACAGGCTTGCAAACCAGCCTAAAGCTAATGGCTAATAGCTTTAGGCTGTAGAAGCTACCGACTCCTATCTCCCAACTCCTGACTAAAGTTAGCTATAAATCTCGCTGCCTTTTTCTTTAAACTCGTTCGACTTTTCAGCCATCCCTTTGTTTAAAGCTTCTTCGGTTTCGAGGTTGTTTTTCTTGGCAAATTCGCGTACCTCTTGAGTAATTTTCATTGAACAGAAGTGGGGACCACACATAGAACAGAAATGGGCCACTTTGGCACCTTCTGCAGGCAGGGTTTCGTCGTGAAACTCGCGCGCAGTGTCAGGGTCAAGCGATAGGTTAAACTGGTCGTTCCAACGGAACTCAAAACGGGCTTTGCTCAAAGCATTGTCCCGAATCTGTGCCCCCGGATGTCCTTTGCCCAAATCGGCAGCGTGGGCAGCCAGTTTATACGTAATTACCCCAGTTTTTACATCTTGTTTGTTAGGCAAGCCCAAATGCTCTTTAGGAGTTACATAACACAACATAGCCGTACCATACCAGCCAATGTTTGCCGCACCAATGGCCGACGTAATGTGGTCATAGCCAGGAGCAATGTCAGTAGTCAAAGGGCCTAAAGTATAGAAAGGCGCCTCAAAACAATCTTTCAGCTGCTTGTCCATATTCTCTTTGATCAAGTGCAATGGTACGTGTCCAGGTCCTTCAATCATTACCTGTACGTCGTGCTCCCAGGCAATTTTGGTAAGTTCACCCAAAGTTTGCAACTCGGCAAATTGTGCCTCGTCGTTGGCATCAGCAATGCTCCCCGGACGCAAACCGTCTCCCAAAGAAAATGACACGTCGTAGGCTTTCATGATCTCACATATTTCTTCAAAATGTGTATACAAGAAGCTTTCTTTGTGGTGTGCCAGGCACCATTTAGCCATGATAGATCCTCCACGCGATACAATACCTGTTACCCTATTAGCAGTCATTGGTATATAACGCAACAATACCCCGGCGTGAATAGTAAAGTAATCTACTCCTTGCTCGGCTTGTTCGATCAAAGTATCGCGGAAAATCTCCCAGGTAAGGTCTTCAGCTTTGCCATTTACCTTTTCTAATGCCTGATAAATGGGTACAGTGCCAATGGGCACTGGCGAGTTTCTGATAATCCATTCACGGGTTTCATGAATGTTTTTACCCGTTGATAAGTCCATTACATTATCAGCTCCCCAACGGCACGCCCATACCGCTTTTTCTACTTCTTCTTCTATGCTTGAAGTAACAGCCGAGTTTCCGATATTGGCATTTATTTTCACTAAAAAGTTGCGTCCAATAATCATTGGCTCACTTTCGGGGTGGTTGATATTAGATGGAATGATGGCACGCCCAGCGGCTACTTCCTGACGAACAAACTCAGGGGTGACGTGATTTTTTGGGGTAAATGCGCCAAAGCTATTGCCCGCGTGTTGGTGTCCTTTATCGTTGAGCTCGTCTATTCGTCGGTTTTCGCGAATGGCGATGTACTCCATTTCGGGGGTAATAATGCCTTTGCGGGCATAATGCATTTGGGTGACATTCTTGCCTTTTTTGGCACGGTAAGGCTTGGCCAGGTGCTCAAAACGAAGCGAATCTAAAGAGGAGTCATTGAGGCGTTCTTGTCCATAGCTCGACGTGATGTTTTCCAGTTGTTCTACATCACCTCTCTCTACAATCCATTTTTCGCGCAAGCGCTTCAAGCCTTTTTTTACATCAATTTCCACATTGGAATCAGTATAAGGGCCACTTGTATCATACACGGTCACTGGGGCATTGGGTTCTTTTTCGCCTGTCATCTGGTGTATGGTATCCTCTAGTTCTATCTCACGCATAGCCACTTCTATGTCGTGAATTTCACCTTTTACATATATTTTCTTAGAAGCAGGAAAAGGGTCTCTGCTTATCACATTTTGATTTGGAACACGATCTTGCTTTTTCATATATCTAGTATTTTTTAGTTGATAGTCGGTAGCTACTACAGCCTCAAGTTTTAAGCGACAAGTCCTTAGATACCGATGTATATCGGTGCTTCAAGTTGACAGCTACTTTTTAAGCAAACTACCCATTTTATAATACATTGATTTTTAATAACTTATAAAACCCATGGATGGAAGCCCTTACAGGGAAAAGCTTCAAGTCTTTAGATACCGAAGCGGTGCGACAAGCCTAAATCTTTATACCCTGCCCCTATAAGAGCACCTAACAAACATATAACACACTTATTTTCAAGTAGTTATATATTTATTAGTGAGAAGTGTTTAGTCGACAGGTAATAGCCGCTTTAAGCAAACACTCATTCTATTTACTGCTGATAATCAACGGATTGTACTACTTTAGCATTCAATAAAATCACCCTCCTGCCGATGCCTTGATTAACAATACTTTGTCGGCATTTTTGAGATCATAACTTGCCCATTGGTGTTGAGGCACTACAGCATTGTTCACGGCTATAGCCACGCCTTTGTGTCGGGGCAAATCCAGCACTTCGAGCACTTCATCGATGGTTTTTGACGCATCGAAACTATAGGTATTTTGATTGATGTGTATTTCCATTTTTTTTAAGCTATAAGTGACCAGCCTCTAAACGCCAAGGCGTATTGCTGCCACAAATTTATATCTTATGATGAGCTCAGAGGAATACGATTGTTTTTGAACAGTACTTGGGGAAAAAAATGAGGAAATACCAGGGAAAGTGTTAAGGTATATATACAACCTCCCTAAAGAATAGTAGTATTTTGTTCACTTTTCCCTCCGGTAGTATAAACTACATCAGGTTCAAAGGGTATTGTCTCAGTCCTGCAAAATAAAATAACTACTTCACAGAACACCCCTAAAGCTTTGGCAAGCTATCAAAATTACGGCATTTATCCAAAAAATAGGCTTTAAGTCAACCATGCTAAGTTTTTGACTGCTGGTCATTCATCATTTTTTGAGTTGCCTTTAAGCTTGTATGTCAACTTATCAGCTTGAGAAAAGGCAAGCGAACAATACTGCCTTGTCATAAAAAACACTTCCTGATTATAGAATTTATTTGGCAAATCTTGTAGCTTGAGCATCATCAAAATCTTATTAATAAAAAAAAACAATTATGAGCAATCAACGGTTTGAATACGCCAGTGTAGAATGGCTTTGGGACTCTAGCAACCTTCGTTGTAATTTGCCTAATGGCGAGGAGTTTACCCGCACGGGTACCTATGGCGAGGTAGTGACAATGCTTACTGAGTTGGGAAGTGAAGGATGGGAGGTAGCTTCTTGTGTGGCTAATAGCAATTGGCTATACTGGACTTTGAAAAGAGTGATTTATTAGTTACTGATGTTACGCAGTAATTTCCAAGTCTGCTTATTTATATTGTTTGATAGCTTTATTGTTTTATGGTTGCGCGATGCGTAGCCCAATCATTTAGCAATAAAGCCACATAACCATTAAAATAAGTAGGTCTACGTAACTTCAGTTAGTTAGTAAGTAGCAGCAAGTAATTAGCTACAAGTAAGGGTAACCCATTCATAATATGGCTGTTACACCTACTCATTAGGTATATTTAATTCTGCCTCAATAGTTACTTACCAAAAATTCATCACAAAACTCTTTTCAAAAACGAAAAATTCAGTTTACTAAGCAGACCCGCGAACTCCCAACTTCCTTGGTCTGCTTATTTCTTTAGCAAAGAAACAAAGCCGAAACTGAACTCCAGTTACCCAAAGTAGTGTTAGCCTTTGGTAATACTTATTTTAATTTTGTTTACCAATCACCTCATACGCAAACATAATGAAGAACATATATCTTTGCCTGCCCATACTGGCAATAGTAGCTTTGATGGTTGCTTGCCAGCCTCAATCCCAGCAAAACGAAGCCTCTCAGGCAGATACAACTGTACCTAAAAAAACCACCCAGATTGCCTTGCCCAAGGTAGACACGCCCACCGACACACTCCATGTGGCTTTTTTGATTATGGATGGTACTTTTAACACCGAACTCACTGCACCTATAGATATGTTTCAACATACTATTTTTCACGCCAAACCTGGAATGAGGGTGTTTACTATAGCCAAAAGCAAAGCAGCCATTACTACTTTCGAGGGGGTAAAAATATTGCCAGACTATAGCTATACCAAAGACAAACTACCTAAAATAGATGTGTTGGTAGTGCCCAGTGCTGAGCACCACCTAGACACCGACCTGAAAGATACTACTATGATCAACTTTGTAAAAAAAGTAGACAAAGAGGCGCGCTATGTCACATCGCATTGCGACGGGGCTTTTGTACTGGCGCAAGCCGGTTTGCTCGACAATGTGGCATCTACTACGTTTCCGGGGGACGTGGAGAAATACCGTCAACGCTTTCCAAAGCTCAACATATTAGACAAGGTGTGGTTTGTACACGACGGCAAATATATTACTTCTGCTGGAGGAGCCCGCTCGTTTGAAGCAGCCTTGTATTTGGTGCAGTTGCTCTACGGAAAAAAAGCCGCTGATGGGGTTGCCAAAGGGTTGGTGCTCAAATGGGACATCAACCAAGTACCTTTTGTCATTGCCAACCAAGGCAAGAAAATAGTCAATCGTCAAGGAGTCAATTTTTAGATAAGTTACCGTTTAGATGGTGCTAAGTACACTGCTTATTTAGATATATCAGGCAAAGCCTTGGCAATGATTGGGCTCCAGTAATACACTTTTTTTGAGTAATTTACTGGCGCTTGTGGCTTGAAACTAATGGCTCGCTACTATTTAAAAACAAAAAATCTATAATCGGCTTTTTTAATTATCCGCGAACCTTCGTTAATTGCAACTCAATTGAATCTGTAGTTTTAACTTCTAACTTGACAGTACAATGAAATTTCAAGCTGAAATAGATATTATGCCTCGCACCGAGATATTAGACCCTCAGGGAAAAGCCGTAAAACTGGGCTTGGGTAATTTGGGTATCAACAATGTAAATGATATTAGAGTGGGCAAGCACATTGTGATGAACCTTGAGGCAGAAAACCTGGAAGAGGCTAAGCAAAAGACCGAAACAGCTTGCAAAAAATTACTCGCCAATATGATTGTAGAGGAATATACTTATAAAATCAATCTGGAGATTTAAGCATACCATTGGCTCAAAATTACTGCAAAGCCCCACTTGTGCGCACAAGTGGGGCTTTTGTTATTTACTCTTGGGCAGCTTACGCAAACTTATTTTGCCATAACGATAGGTATAATTATCTAAGCTTCCCTTTCTTATTTCAACCATAATGGTTTGATCGTCTAGCCAATAACTCCGCCAAGGGGAGCCTACATCAATATTTAAACTAAACACCTTGGTCAATTGTGTAGCGGTTGCCTGCCATAGCTCTACACCCAAAAAATTGTGATAAGTTCCTGCATCATAAGGTGTTGTAAAAGCATATAACTTGTTGGGCGATATTTGAGGAACACCATTGAGGTGAGTGTCTTTGCCTGTTTTGCCCGAAACCATCAAGTAATCAGCCCCCTCCCAGTTTTGCCTAAAAAACACAAAGTAAGGATGATCGTTGAGCTGTATGATTTCTCGGAAATAATGAAAATTACTCGCCTCTCCATAAGTCATGTTATCAACCAGGCGAAACTGTTTACGAGTACCAAAGGCAAACCGTTTGCCCATTTTTTTTCTACCTTCTACCATTTCACTTACTACAGGGAAAACCTGAATAAAGGCTTTATGCTTTTTTAACTGCGAGGCTTCCAGCGTATCGGCACAGTCTACAGCAGGGTATTTTTTAACAGGAATACTCACACATAATTGGTGGTACTTTTGACTGGTAGGATTGCTGTATCTAAAATTTTGCTCAAAAGCAGGCTTGGAAACTTCACTAAAAGTAAACTCATAACCTGCCGCCTTTAAAGTAGTGTCTAAGCTTGATATACTGAGTCTTTCTGTTTTTGAGAGTCTGGTGGTATCCTCCATTTTAGCCTTGGCAATAGAGTCTACCGTTTTTTTACTGTTCGCCCCTATCGAGTCAAACTTATGGGTAACGGCAGGGGTATCGTGGTTATTTTCTTTTTTACTATCGGCACAAGCCACCATACATAAGCATAAAGCTAAAGCACTTATTATTCGTTTCATAAATTTGGTTAGAGGTTTTCTAAAAAAGGAAATCACATCACTTTAGCATCTCGCAAAATATAAATCAAGTGGTCGGCATTGTCAGGGTTGAGCTCCAACCTGCCTCTAAAGGTGACTTTACCCGATTTATCGGCTTTAATTTTTTGCTTGGTATATACCTCCATCACAGTTTCGGGGCCAGCTCCTCCACAAAAAAAACAACTCGCTACTGGCAAAGCCGATATAATGGCAAAGTCGCCATCGCCGTATAAATCTACTGGTATAAGGTAACCTTTGATGGTGATTTGCTTGCCGTTGAGGGCTTGTATTTCTTTAGTAAATTTGGGCACATAGGCATTTGCCTTTGTTTTCTGGTCATACTTTTTTACCCACTTTACCTTCATCAGCACCTTCCATAAGTTAGTCGCAGGTATACACCCAACGCCTACTATTGTCAACAGGCACACTAATACAATCCACTGTTTTTTCATAACCATTGCATTTACTTCTCGCTAATGTTTAGCTTGCTACTTCCCAAAGTTTCGCCTCCAGTCATTGCCTCAAAGATATGTGTACCTGCTTCAAACTCTTTTTTTGGGGTGTAAACAAATCGTTTAGTCATGCGCTTTTTCTTGTAGGCGAGGGTGGTAATAAGTACACGTTCTATCTCTGTGTCTTTTTTGACCTTGTTGTACTTGTAACGCAAATGAAAAATCTTGATCAAGCGATCTATTTGTTGGTGAGCCTTGTTAGGAAACACAAAAAAGGTAAGGTTCACCTGTTTGTTTCCTTTTTTTTCGGCGGCCATTTGCACATGTACCGGAAGCGAACTACTTACTTTGTTTTCGAGATTGCTTACCCTTTCACTCAGGTAGGTTTTGTCGGCCAACAGCAAAGAGTTTTCGTTTTTTAACTGATTCAACACCAACAGTATACTACTGTCAACTACATTGCGGGGCGCATTGACATACCGCTCCTTTACCTCTGCTACACTTTTCCGCAGCTTTACAATCTTAGAGTTAAGGTCGGTAATACGTCTTAGGTTAATGTTGTGCTCCCGCTTGAGGGTTTGTACATTTTTGAGCAGTTTTTGTTTTTCAACCTTGAGCCCTTTCAAAGCATTGATCGCCTCTACCAATTCTTGCTTGCGCTTGCTATTTTTGGTAGTTAGCCCTTTTACCTGGGTTTCGCGCTCCTGAATCACCCTATCAAGCTGCCCTATTTCTTTGCGTAGGGTAGCTTCGCTCTCAGTGAGTAAACTCTTTTTTTCGCGGTCGTTGCCGTTCATCAACACAACATAAGCCAAAATCAACACCAATAATGTAATAATCATTAGGTAGACAATGCGCTCATTTTTCACCGTGTGTAGTTCTTTGCTCATGCTAAATGTCTGATTTTGTTTTCTTTCTATCTTCAACAATCCTCAACTCAGTTACCGCTTTTTGTTGGGCATTGCGTTGTATTGCCATTACGCGGGGTTGCCTGTAACCCAATATTTTAAGACGTGTAAGATAACTTGCCAACGACAGGGTGTCTTGCACTTTAGTGTCTTTATAGCGGTAAAAAACCAGAATGCCATCACTTTCGCAACGCGAAATAATCTTATTTGCAAAACGATCTTTTTCTTGTGCAGACAAATTGGCGGTGGCTACCTTGTTAAAGTAATTTTGCAATACCAACTTAAGGTTTTCCGTTTTAAACACTTTCTTGGTTGGCTGTGACGCCCGTAAGTAGACAGGCTTCAGGGTAAAGAAAATCAACATTAGCATTAAAACAAAGCTTGCTGCAAACACATATAGTTTTAATTTTTTTTCCACGAAAAAGCTATTTTATTTTTGTTGTCACTTGTTTTATAAAAATAATATTTTTTCAAGTACTTTTCAAGCATCTCTTTGCTTAAGTAAAACAGAAAAAATAAAGTAATCCCAAAGAAGGCAGTATCTGTTTGTTTCGCCTTGAGGAATCTCTAATTGCACGATAAAAAAAACATTTACATAGCCTTAGCTATGGAAGTCCCTTACAGGGTAAATTTTTGAAGAAGTACAATGGATTAGCTGCGCAGAGCTTGAACTTCGTTCTGCGGTTAGGTTATTTTTGTAGTTTTACCAAAGTACTGCCCTTCAGTTCATTTTATAAAACAGTTCAATTAACCATTTGCAAATTTACTAATGATTTTAAATAATAACCGGGTTATGAAGTGTAAAATCACTCAAAAAAGCACGTCTACTCTACATTTACAGTTTTACTTGCCAACACCATTCCATCTACCTCTGCTTCAAACACGTGGGTTCCCTTTGCAAAGGGCTTGCGGTTATTGTATTTGACCGATTTATTCAATCGCTTTTGCTTACGGTAAGGAATTGTAGTAATCAAGCGACGCTTCATCTGGGTTTTGTTGTTTTCGTATTTATACAACAAATGGTATACTTTGATCAACTTGTTCTCAGGCTTTCTGATAGGGTTGGGTAAGATGGTAAAATAGAGCTGTATATAACGGCTCAACTTACTGTAACGCAACTTGGAGGCATCGCTAAACACCTCTATCCTTAAGGGGGGGGATGACAACAAACGTCTGCGTTTTTCCAGTACTTTGAGTTGGTTGCTTAGGTTTTGCTGTTTTTGTTGGCTTTGGCGTACCTGTTGTTTTAACTGAGTGTTTTGCTGCCTCATACGGTTTGTTTGCAAACTACCTTGTTTTTTTACTGAGTCTATCTTACCTCTAATCAAGCGGGGAATGCTTTTTTTTACTGCTTGTAAATTATTTTTCGCGGTGAGCAATTCTTTATTTAAGCGAAGTATTTTTTCGGTATTGACTACTTTTTCTTCTTTGAACACTCCTATATCTTTCAAGTGTTGCTTAATGATTTTTCGTTGTATTTTCAGTTTTTTAAGTTCCCGCTCCAGTTGAAGCCGGGTATTTTTCAACACTATGTCTTTGCTATGGGCTACCTGGTCTATTTCTATTTCTTTGCGCTTAATCTGGTGATTTAATTGTTTGAGTTCTTGTTGTAATTGTTCTGACCTTTGGTTGAGCACTTCGGTTTTTATATGGGTGTTTTTGCTGGAGTAATAAATATATGCTATAATGCCCAACAACACAACAATGGTTACGAGGTAAATCAAGCGCTCTGTACGACTCACTGTTTTTAAGTCACTCATGGGGCATAATTGTAATTTGGTGTTTATTGGCAATCAAAGGATAAGGTTACCCCAAATTACCAATATTTTTAATGGAGGCTTCATTTTTCCCTGTTTTTCTGGCAATGGCTATTGTTCGGAAAAAAAATAGTCTGACGTTTCTGTCAAAAAGTTTAGGATTTGACCCAAAAAATCTAATTTTGAAAAAAACTTGTAGAGCTTATTTAAATTTTCGGTCATAGGAGATTTTATGATGAGTTTTTAGATTAGATGCGTCAAACCAAGCGTAAGTGAGCTCTGTTTCTCCTTTGAAAATTAGCATTTAAACTAATTTTGAAGAACCGATGGCTAGAGCTATGCTCTGCCGAGTTTCTAAATCCCGAACTTGATTCGGGGCTCTTCGAAGCTACGCTTTGACAATATAATAATCAGAAAAATCACATAAAAGATCTAATTAATGAACCGAGCTTTAGCGAGCTCAGCCTTTTCGGCTAATTTTAAACAAGCTCTAATGCCTGCTTTGTGGGCAATACCCTAAGAAATAACGCAACACACGATGAATTACTCTGATAAACAAGAAACTGACCCTGAGTTGGTAGACAATCTTCTAAGCGAACTTAAAAAAAAATATAGCCTCACCGGACAAAGTCTGACCGACAATCTCGAAGGTTTGCTGCACGCCAATTACCTAAAATACTGGAACTACGTCCACCTAGACACCCTATTGAGCCTGCAAAACCCTCGCACTGACTTTCCTGATGAAATGATTTTTATTGTGTATCATCAGGTCACCGAACTTTATTTTAAACTGATACTGAGCGAAATAGAGCAAATTGCCACTGAAGAAAATATTACTGCCGATTTTTTTACTACCAAACTCAAGCGTATCAATTTATTCTTCCAAATCCTTACATTTAGTTATGATACAATGATTGAGGGAATGGATGTAAAACAATTTCGTCAGTTTAGAATGGCACTACTGCCTGCCAGTGGTTTTCAGTCGGCGCAAATACGCAAAATAGAGATCTGGGCAACCGATTTTATCAACCTTGTCAACAAAAAACACAAAAATAGCTTTGCACCTAATGATGAAATTAGTGATATGTTTCAGTACATTTATTGGAAAGCTGGAGCTACTGACGACACTACTGGCGAAGAAACAATTACCTCTAAGCACTTTCAGGAAAAATACAAAACCGACTTTATTCTACTGGGCGAAGCCACCCGCACCAGTAACCTGTGGCAAATCTACCTCAAACTTGTAGCACAGCCAGCAACCACCGACACGCAAAAAGAGCAGATGAAAGAAGCCTTGCGTAAATTTGACACCCTCATGAATGTAGATTGGCGCCTGGCACACTTTAAGTCGGCAGTGCGTTACCTCAAAAACGGTGATGGTACCATAGATGCTACCGGGGGTACCAATTGGCAAAAATACCTCCCTCCCCGTTTTCAAAAGGTGATATTCTACCCTGAACTGTGGGTGGAAAACGAAATAAACGAGTGGGGCAAAAAATGGGTAGATAAACAATAGTAATTTTTAACTCTGAAGACACACTGGAAACAAATGTCAGGAATGAATGTACCTGCGGCATTCATTCCTGCTTTATATTTAAACCACATGTAATTTTATGTTTACAGGAATCATAGAAACACTGGGAGAAGTAAAGGCCATCGAAAACGAAGGCTCTAACTACATTTTTACCCTGCACAGTACTTTTACATCTGAGCTAAAAATAGATCAAAGTGTAGCCCACAACGGGGTTTGCCTTACAGTAACCGACATAGAGGGTGACCTGTATAAAGTAACAGCAATTGACGAAACTTTGCAAAAAACCAACCTTGGGCAATGGAAAGTAGGCACTTTGGTAAACCTGGAACGCAGTATGCTAATGAACGCCCGCCTGGATGGGCACATTGTACAAGGGCACGTAGACAAAGTGGGTACTTGCGTGCAAAAAGAAGAGAAAGATGGCAGCTGGGTGTTTACCTTTGAGTACCCCAAAAGCGAAGATGCTTCTTATCAGGTAACTGTAGAGAAAGGTTCTATTTGTATCAATGGAGTAAGCCTGACAGTATTTAACTCAAAAGATACGGGGTTTTCGGTAGCCATTATTCCGTATACCTACGAACACACCAACTTTAAAACCCTGGAACCAAACCATCAGGTAAACCTGGAGTTTGATATTATAGGAAAGTACGTACAACGACTGGTGTCGCAATATAGCCAGTAACACTGTTATAAATTGATGGTTTTTTTGTATGTTTAGACAACTAATCAATCCCCTTATTTACTGTTTACCTAATTAAACCCCCTACTTGCTTATGAATTGCATGATTGTAGATGATGAAGACATTTCGCGTAAAGTAGTAGAGCATTTTGTCGAAAAAACAGACTCGCTTACCCTAAAGCATTTGTGCGATAATGCGATTGATGCTATCAATATATTAAAGAAAGACAAATCGGTTGATATTCTCTTTTTGGACGTAGAAATGCCCGAAATGACTGGTCTTGAACTCGTTGCAGCCCTTAAGTCTACCTCTATATGCATTGTACTTATTACCTCTAAGATGGAGTATGCTGTAGAAGCATTTGAATACAATGTGACTGACTATATCATCAAACCAATCAACTACCCTCGTTTTCTTAAAGCAGTAGCCAGGGTAGAAGAACAGCTCCAGGGTCAATCACAAAGCGGCAATGACACAGAGCTATCGGCACTTTTTGTAAAAACCGATTATAAGATAGTGAAGATAGAACTTGAAGAAGTAAGTTATATTGAAGCGCTGTCTGATTATGTTATTATTTACTGTGGCGACAAGAAATATGTGGTACACTCTACCATGAAGGGGATTGAGAAGAAACTGGCTCCGGCAAAAAACTTTTTAAGGGTGCACCGTTCATACATAGTTAACAAACAGCACATAGAGTCTATACAAGATTTATATGTAGAGATTGGGGGCAAATCTATTCCTATAGGCAGGTCTTACAAAAACAACTTTATCAAAAATCTTAACATATTGTAGCTCATACCTTTACAGTCAAACCTGAGCGCTGGTACTAAAAAATAATGCCTTGCAGATTTTCAAAAACTTGCAAGGCATTGTCTTTTATAATATACCGGGAAACTCTTATGCAGAATAGCCCCATCGAGCTTTGGTTTTTACTGCTTACGCTCTATAGATTTGAGGGCTGCATCTACAATATGCTGCGCCGACAAACCGTACTTTTCCATTAAGTCTTCAGGTTTACCGCTTTCGCCAAACTGATCGTTTACCCCTACCATTTCGAGTGGTGCAGGATAATTTCTTGCCAATGTTTGAGCAATGCTATCGCCCAAACCTCCATTGAGTTGGTGCTCTTCGGCACTTACTGCTGCCCCGGTTTTCTTTACCGAAGCAATGATGGCTTTTATGTCTAGCGGCTTGATTGTATGAATATTGATAATTTCGGCATTGATGCCTTTTTCGGCCAGTATTTCGCCCGCCTGGATTGCCTTCCATACCAAATGACCAGTAGCAAAAATAGATACATCATTGCCTTCGTTGAGCATCAAGGCTTTGCCTATCTCAAATGGAGCATCAGGAGCTATAAATGCAGGTACTTTGGGGCGTCCAAACCTCAGGTATACAGGTCCTTCATGATCGGCAATGGCAATAGTAGCTGCCTTGGTTTGGTTATAGTCACAAGGGTTGATAACGGTCATGTGAGGCAACATTTTCATCATCCCAATATCTTCTAATATTTGGTGGGTTGCTCCATCTTCGCCCAATGTAATGCCCGCGTGCGACGCACATATTTTCACATTCTTTTCCGAATAAGCAATCGACTGGCGTATTTGGTCGTAAACTCTTCCGGTAGAAAAATTAGCAAATGTACCTGTATAAGGAATTTGCCCTCCAATGGTCAATCCGGCGGCTACCCCCATCATGTTGGCTTCTGCGATGCCTACCTGAAAGAAACGCTCAGGAAAGTCTTTTTTAAATTGCCCCATTTTTAGCGATCCGGTAAGGTCGGCACACAACGCCACTACCTTGGGGTTTTTCTTACCCAACTCGCTCAAACCATCTCCGAAACCAGAACGGGTATCGGCAGTCTTTAGAATTTCAAACTTTTTCATGGACACTAATTGCTCTTCATTAAAAGTAATGTTGAAGTAGTATTCAGATGTAAGAGCTTGTTTAAATTTTCGTTTACAGGAGATTTTATGATGAATTTTTGGATTAGATGCGTCAAACCGAGCTTTAGCGAGCTCTGTTTCACCTTTGAAAATTGGCATTTAAACTAATTTTGAAGAACCGATGGCTAGAGCTATGCTCTGCCGAGCTCTGCGAAGCTAAATTTGACAATATATAATCAGAAAAATCGCATAAAAGACCTAATCAATGAACCGAGCTTTAGCGAGCTCAGCCTTTTCGGCTAATTTTAAACAAGCTCTAAGACAACAATATTTTAAGCTATTGTCCCGTAACGAAGTGCAAGTATAAAAAATATTGTGGAGAGGTCTGTCCGATTTACACATTTTTATACACATCTGTCAATTAGAGTCTACCAACTTCGGGTAACAAAATTGCCCTATTACTGGCTTTAGCTTTAGCAAAACTTTTATCCCAACTAAAGCTTTTTTAACTTTAGAAGTTGTTGTTTTGAAGGTTGTAAAACTCTATTTTTCATTTTTTTATATCAAACCTATGCGCTATACTTTGTTAGACGAGTCTTTGTATTTCCCTCCGGTACACTACGCCGACGAACACGGCATACTGGCGTTTGGCGGAGACTTGTCGGTAGAAAGGCTACTGCTGGCTTATCAGTCAGGAATTTTTCCCTGGTATAGTGAAGAAGACCCTACTATTATGTGGTGGGCACCTGACCCCCGTTTTGTGCTATACCCCACCCAACTCAGGGTGTCTAAAAGCATGCGACAAGTACTGAGAAAAGGGCTGTTTGAGGTAACATTTGACCAAAGGTTTAAAGAAGTAATGATTGCCTGCCAACAAATAAAACGTACAGGACAACAAGGCACCTGGATCACCGAGGATATGCTGGAAGGGTATTGCCAGTTGCACGCCCAAGGGTTTGCCCACTCGGTAGAGGTATGGCAACAAGGGCAACTGGTAGGTGGACTGTATGGAGTATCGCTGGGGCATTGTTTTTTCGGCGAATCTATGTTTAGCAAGGCAAGTAATGCCTCAAAAGCTGGTTTTATTACAATGGTTCAAAAGCTTCAGCTATTAGGTATAAAATTGATTGATTGCCAGGTATATACCCAACATTTAGAGAGCCTTGGTGCCGAAGAAATACCCCGCGATGAGTACATGGCTCAACTTAAGCAGCACTTACAAAACCCTACCCACCAAGGCAACTGGCAAACGTTGCTTGCTTCTTTAAAAGATAATAGTTAGACTTAAAAAGATCGTATCAAAGGATTTTTATTACATTTGTAATTTACACAAAACATATTTAACAACATACTCCAGACATTATGCAGTAGGCAACCACCCCATATAGTAACAAAAATGACAACCCAAGAACTAGATTTTGAAAAAATACAACAATGGTGGGATGATTTGGATCAGGAGTGGCAAAAGGTTTTTTTGATTAATTACATATTTAAAACAAGGTTATCGGAGAGCAAAATTATAGGTTTGGCCGCCTCGCGCGAAAACTATTATTACGCTCCTGAAAAAATCTATCGTGTGTTTTTCAAAGAAGAGTTTGACCCTGCCAAAGTCCGTATCAACGGCAAATTTTTCCGTGTATTAGTATCGCTCGAAGAGATTATCTGCCACAACAGCAAGATTACCTCATTGGCACCGCTTACAGCATTGCCTCACCTCAAAACGCTGCTTTGCCATAATACCAAAATTACCTCGCTGTCGCCATTAATGACCCTGCCCAAACTACGTAGCCTCGACTGCTCGCGTACCCTTGTGTCAGACCTGGCACCAGTAAGCACCCTGCACGAACTACAAATGTTGCTTTGCTCTGATACCCTTGTCAAAGACCTCACTCCTTTGCAGTTCCTTACCCAACTTCAGTTTTTGTGGATGGTAAACACTCGTGTTAAGAGTTTGTCGCCCATAAAAAACCTGACCAGGCTCAAGCAAATCAACTTTTCGTTTACCGATATAGACTCGCTGGTTCCACTTAAAAAGTTGCAAAAACTAGAGGTGCTTAAGTGCGGGGTAACTCCTACTTCTGACTTGAGTCCTTTACAGGAACTGAAGGGTTTGCAAAAAATATTTTTTTGGGGTACTCCTGTTACAAGTTTAGAGGCACTGGCAAACTTGCAACAACTAAAAATGATCAACATGCCTTATTGTAAAAATATACCATTCAAGGCAGTAGAAAAATTTAAAGATAAACACCCTCACTGTAGGGTAGTGGCTTAATTTATTACCAATGAAAAAACTAATCTTATCAAGCATGTTTGCGCTGGCAATGCTGGGCAGCTGCAACCAAAAACAATTGGCTAAACAAAAAGCCGAAGCAGACAAAGCGCGCGAAATAGCAGAAAAACAAACGCTAAGGGCAAAAAAAATGGCTGAGCTGGCTAAGGCTGCCGAGCTAAACGCCCTAAAACGACTACAAATAGCCGAAAGAGCAAGGCAAGAGGCATTGATAGCCGCCCAAAAAGCTAAAATGGCTCAACAACAGTGTGAAGCTCAAAACAGGTTATTAGAGGGAAGAATACACAAATTAGAGAAGAAGAAGAAATAGGTTATAGGCAATGAAGGGTCAATGTTGAGTGACCAACCTCAAATACTTAAGCTATTATAGAGGCGACGGGACAAAGTTTTTAGTCTCTGGCTACCCCCTACATAGACAAACTAACAAATTCATAAACTACTTATTTTTATAGGGTGTCTTACGCCGTTGCTTGTGTCTTCACAAGCAACCAAAAGACAGTGCTTCATTCAGAACAACCCTCTACGCTCGTTTTTCAGAATACTGAAAAATGCCCTCAGGTGCTGGAATCAGGGTCGGTTGTTAAAAGCCTTCCGCAGAAGGCTTGGATGAATGGAAGTCTCCAAACTTACTTGGGTAGCAAAACCTCTCAAAATACTAAGGGGCACCAAGCGATGAAATTTACTACACTAGGGCAACCATAAAGGATTGCCCCTACAAAAGGCATTTGAATGGGTTTTGACGCTGCTCTTACGCCGTTGCTTGTGTCTTCACAAGCAACCAAAAGAGTGCTTCATTCAGAACAACCCTCTACGCTCGTTTTTCAGAATACTGAAAAACGCCCTCAGGTGCTGGAATCAGGGTCGGTTGTTAAAAGCCTTCCGCAGAAGGCTTGGATGAATGGAAGTCTCCAAATTTACTTGAGTAGCAAAACCTCTCAAAATACTAAGGGGCACCAAGCGATGAAATTTACTACACTAGGGCAACCATAAAGGATTGCCTCTACAAAAGGCATTTGAATGGGTTTTGACGCTGCTCTTACGCCGTTGCTTGTGTCTTCACAAGCAACCAAAAGTGCTTCATTAATAATCGCAGAACAACCTTCTCGTTTTTCGGAATACTGAAAAACGCCCTCAGGTGCTGGAATCAGGGTCGGTTGTTAAAAGCCTTCCGCAGAAGGCTTGGATGAATGGAAGTCTCCAAATTTACTTGAGTAGCAAAACCTCTCAAAATACTAAGGGGCACCAAGCGATGAAATTTACTACACTAGGGCAACCATAAAGGATTGCCCCTACAAAAGGCATTTGAATGGGTTTTGACGCTGCTCTTACGCCGTTGCTTGTGTCTTCACAAGCAACCAAAAGAGTGCTTCATTCAGAACAACCCTCTACGCTCGTTTTTCAGAATACTGAAAAACGCCCTCAGGTGCTGGAATCGGGGTCGGTTGTTAAAACCCTTCCGAAGGAGACTTGAAAATCTTAATACAGGGAAGTCTTCTATTTATTCATAGTGTCAAGTCGCCCTGCGGGAAGGCTTGACACAGCAAGTGGTGTACCTAACACTTGGAATTTAGTTCCTAAAACCCTGATTAACGCTGCGAGCCATCAACTCTAGGCTAATCACTTGTTGCTTACACCTTGAAGCTTTAGCAGCTACTTCCTCCCAAAATCGGCAGGTATTTCGCCCCAAACCTTGGTTTCCCACTTAATAATTTTGGTAGTATAAGTGTTGTTCTCTAGCCATACAAGGGCACGATCTACCAGCTGAAACAGTTCTTCGGTTTTTGCCGTGCGCTCAAGGGTCGTTTTTATTTTTTTGTTGCGCACCCAAGCCATTGCTGTTTTCGAGTCGGTATACATAGGCACCGGGCTATTGTGTTTTTTGAGCAAAGCCAAGCCGTGCACAATGGCCAAAAACTCACCAATATTTACCGTACCCAACGGAAAAGGGCCCATGTGAAACAACAGCTCTTTTGTGCGGGTATGTACCCCTTGGTATTCGAGCTCGCCTGGGTTGCCACTACAGGCAGCATCTACCGAAAGGCTTTCCAGCAAGGGCTTACCTACGGCCGATTTAGCCGCAGTGGTGTTCTTTTTGCCCACAAATGCCCCACTACTTTGTTTAAAAGCAGCTTCGGCTTCGGTTTTACTCAAAAAAGATTTATAACGTGCGCCGTCAAAACCTTTTACTTGTGCTTCGCAATCTTTCCAGTTGTCAAACACTCCTGCTTTGCGCCCTTGCCACACTACATAAAATTTCTTCTTGTTTTTTGCCATAGTTAGCGATCTAAAAGTTACACCTACTCACTCTTGTTGATTGGTTGCTCGGTAGCCTTGTCGCTTTCTGGTTCTTTGTCTTTAAAAAACACCCTTTTGACCCAGCGAGGCAAGAAAATAGCTCCAAATAATAAGTAAGGGTAAAAAGTGGCAATACGCCAAATAAGTGCCGCAATGAGCACAAAAGCACCAGCAAATTGCTGGAAAAATGCCTTGAAGGCAAGCTCGGCAAACCCAGCAGCCCCTGGGGTGATGCCTACCAGCAATACTACCCACAATACTACATGCCGCGAAAATACAAAGCCATGCATGGCTGGGGTAAGCACTACAAATGCTGCAATGAGGCAGTTAACAATGAGGTAGCGTGCCGACCAGATCAGGCAGGTAGTACCTATGGCTCTTGCCCAATAGGTAAAGTTAGTGCCTCGGATGGCTTTAGATGCCAATACCATTTCGTTGCCTTGTTTTTCGGCCATTGGCTGAAAACGACGCAACCACTTGATGCCAGTTACTTTTACAAATACCCACTTGACAATGTGTGGGTTGATAAACAAACCATACGTCATAAACAAGGTATAGCCACCAATGAGCGCATAACTTATAAAAAACATATAGCGTACATACTCCCAGTCCATGGTCATACCAGCTCCACTAATGGCCACAAACAAATTGGCTGGGTCATACATCCCCGAATAGTACAAAAGCATTACTATGGCACCTGCCACCAAAAAAAACATGTTATCGAGTATGGCAGTAGTCATTACATACGCCATAGACTTACCAAAGCTTAAGCCTTCTTTCATCAGCACAATGGTTGCCAGGGCGGTGCCTCCTACTGCTGAAGGGCTTACTGCCGACGAAAACTCCCATAACATGATAGAATAAAAACTGCTTGTCCAAGAGAGGTTCTTGTGGGTAATATAACGAATACGATAGATATACAAAGCATCGCGTACTACAAGCGTAAGTACAGCAAGTATAATCCATAAGATGCTGGCTTCTTGCAATTTACCCCAAGGAATTTGCCCTGCATCTTTGTAAAAAAGGTATCCGGTAATGGCAAGACTAATGGCTATAGGTATAAATATTTTAGATGGGTTCAGACTCTTCAGAACCTTACTTTTATCTTTTGTGCTAATTTCACTCATGAGCTAATCGTCTCTGTTACTTGTTGTTCACTGGCTTTTTTCTCAATCCAGAAATTATTGTAACCTGGTTCGATGTGCAAAGATACCAAACCATTTTGTAATAATTCGAGTATAGCCAAAAAATTGAATATTACTGCAATCTTGGTTTTATAAGAAAGTACAATTTCGTTAAACTCCAGTTTGGGCTTTTGCTCAAGCAAACTTATCAGCATCGTTTTTTGCTGTGCCACTGTATAAGGATAAGGTACCACCTTGTGTACTACGTGCTCTATACGGCTCTCATAACGTGTCATTGCTTTTTCGTATACCTGTAGCAATTTATACAAGTCGAGCCGATGCATTTCTATATCCACCTCATACGTTCCCGCCACTCTCTCTATTTCTACTATCACGTTGCCCCGTTTTTCGCGCATGAGTTGTCGGTCTTCCAGGGCTTCAAACTCTTTGAGCACCGACTTATACTTTTTATACTCTAGCAGAAAATCCACCAGCTCTTGGCGTGGGTCGTCATCCTCATCACTTTCTTCGTCGCGTGGCAACAGCATTTTGGCTTTGATACGCATCAGCGTGGCTGCTACTACTATAAACTCACTGGCAAGTTCTATATTCATCTGCTCCATTTGATGCATATAGTCCAGAAAATCCTGCGTAATTGTAGAAATAGGAATATCATAAATATCAACTTCCTGTCGCTCTATAAAGAAAAGCAGCAAATCGAATGGTCCTTCAAATAACGGTAACTTGATCTCAAAACCCACTTTAAAGAAAGTTTAATACAGGAACTCACCTTAGATTATCTTCTGGGCGACAAAACCTCCCCCAAATACGAGTTCGGATTTGCCATACTTTACCTCTAATGCCTTAGAAAACAAAAACCCTGATTTTTCATATAAAGATTTACACTCAAGGCGAGCTCTTAGTTAAAAACGGTTAAAATTAACCATAAAACAAACATTTGTGCATCAATATAGCTTATTTTAGATATATTGCAAATCCAAAGTTTGACACTCAGACGTAAGTATGGTAGCAAAACCATATTTGATATTACTAACACCATACACAATATCATTTGTTTATTCACTCATAATTTTTGCAAAACTAAATTAACCACAGGTAAGTTAAACCAAGATTGTGTACCTGTAGCAAGACTATGATCTTGAGTGAAAATGGTGGCCTAAAAAATAAAAACAATCGGTGTCAAAACATTGCATAGTCATTGATTGTTATTAATCATATTTTGTTTAACCGACATAAATCAAAATTTTATTATGTTAATAGAGCCGGGTAAGTTACTAAAGCAGATCAACAACCCAGAAGACTTACGTCAGCTTTCGCCAGAGCAGTTATTTGATGTATGCACTGAGTTGAGACAATTTATTATCGATACTGTTTCGATTCACGGAGGACATTTTGGAGCAAGTTTGGGTGTAGTAGAGCTTACAGTGGCACTACATTATGTATTTAACACGCCAGACGACCAGTTGGTGTGGGATGTAGGGCATCAGGCTTATGGTCACAAAATTTTGACAGAAAGACGCGAAAACTTTCACTCCAACCGCAAATATGGAGGACTTTCGGGTTTTCCTAAGCGCAAAGAGAGCAAATACGATACTTTTGGGGTAGGACATTCGTCTACTTCTATATCGGCAGCCTTAGGAATGGCGCTTGCTTCTAAGCAAAAAGGAGAAAACCACCGTCAACACGTCGCCATTATTGGAGATGGTGCCATGACTGGGGGACTTGCTTTTGAAGGAATGAACCACGCGGGGGTATCAGACAGCAATTTGTTGATTATTTTGAACGACAACTGCATGTCTATTGATCCAAACGTAGGAGCACTCAAAGATTATCTGACCGATATTACAACCTCTAGAACTTACAACAAACTACGCGATGAGGTTTGGAAAATGTTGGGCAAATTCAATCGTTTTGGCCGCTTTCAAGAGCTTGCCTCTAAAGTAGAGGGTGCAGTAAAAGGGTCAGTATTAAAACAAAGCAACTTATTTGAGTCATTGAATTTGCGTTATTTTGGTCCGGTAGATGGTCACGACATCAACCACTTGACCCACGTACTCAATGACCTAAAAAATATACCAGGACCTAAACTTCTTCATTGTGTTACAGTGAAAGGAAAAGGGTTTGCTCATGCCGAAAAAAACCAAACCAAATGGCACGCGCCCGGTTTGTTCGACAAGGTGACTGGAGAAATACACAAATCGGTGCCTACCGCTCCACAACCTCCCAAATACCAACAAGTATTTGGACACACAATACTGGAACTTGCCCAGGAAAACCCCAAAATAATGGGCATTACTCCCGCCATGCCTTCGGGCTCGTCGCTTAACATTATGATGGAAGCCATGCCTGATCGTGCCATTGATGTGGGCATAGCCGAACAACACGCCGTTACTGTGTCAGCAGGTATGGCTACTCAGGGATCTACTGTATTTTGCAATATTTACTCTACGTTTATGCAGCGTGCCTTTGACCAGGTCATTCACGATGTATGTATTCAAGGCTTACCCGTAATTTTCTGTTTAGATCGGGCTGGTTTTGCCGGAGCCGATGGACCTACTCACCACGGGGCGTATGACATAGCTTATATGCGATTGATCCCCAATATGATTGTATCGGCGCCTATGAACGAACAAGAGTTGCGCAACCTAATGTATACTGCTTCGCTTGATGAGTTTAAAGAAGAAGGCAAAGCTTTTACCATTCGTTATCCTCGTGGTCAAGGGGTAATGCCAGAATGGAGAACTCCCCTAGAGAAAATAACCATTGGTCAAGGGCGTAAACTACGCGATGGCAGTGACGCCGCTATATTGACTATAGGGCATATAGGCAACTATGCTACTGAGGCTTGCGAAACTCTGGCCGAAGAAGGTCTCAACATAGGGCACTACGATATGCGTTTTGTAAAGCCCTTGGATGAGGCAATGTTGCACGAGATTTTCCAGAAGTTTGACAAGGTAGTCACCGTAGAGGATGGTTGCTTACAAGGGGGCTTTGGTTCGGCTGTACTAGAGTTTATGGTAGAACACGGCTACACTGCCAAAGTAAAACGTCTGGGGATTCCTGACCGTATTGTAGAACATGGCTCTCAACTTGAACTACAGACAGAGTGTGGTTTTGACGCTAAAGGCATCGCACAATCTGTTCGCGAAATAGCAGAAGTAGTTTTTAAGTAAGATTTTAACAAAGTAATAAATCACCAAATATTAAGCCCTGAAAATCCTGTTTTTCAGGGCTTTTTCATTGCAACTAACTCCTTCAATAAAACAATCAAAGTTATTAAAAAATACCTCTACGAAGTAATCATTTTTAGGTTTCATTTCTCGTTGATTTTAACAAAAAAATAATCTAGCTTTGCCCTCATTATATTGTAATATTTTGCAATACGCTATTATTTAAAACATCAGAGAATATAATGAAAATGATTGAAGAAAAAGATGGTACTTACTCTGCCCGAATAAAAAATTTAAGCACGTCGATAGAAAGAAAAGTTGCTTTAAGACGTAACTTTATGAAGGAAATAGAAAAACGATTGAACGACGAAAAATAAGTTGAAAACAATCAACAGACAGTATTGATTGAACAAACCCATGGAAAAAAAGGCGCTCTTATCAAAGAGTGCCTTTTTTTATGCGATTTTTTGTAAGGGGCTTTTATTTACTATTTGTGTTTTGTTGCCACTGCTCCTACCGTTAAACAAGCCCGCATATACTATCAATTGTTAATATGCGTAGGAGCAATTGTTTTAAAAAAACTGTCTTTTACCCAAATTATCCACTATGCGCTCGTCCATATCATCGAATGACAGTCGTTTTACCCTCGTACTAAGTAGCCTTAAGATAGTTTTATATACATTAGTTGAGAAAATTATTTCAAAAAATGGCTTTTTTTTACATTTTTGTATAAATGATACAGATATATACTGATTTGTAAAGACTTATTTACTCTTTTGAAATTTTTAGAAAAAAATATGCTGATGTTATGGCTAATCAAAATGACTTTGCCGAAAGGCTGAAAAACCTCATTGAGAGGCTCAACATGAATAAAAATTCTTTCAGTGTAAAGCTGGAAGTAAGCCCTACCATTATCCATAATATTATCGATGGCAGGGGTAGCAAGCCTAGTTTTGAGGTGTTGCACAAAATTGTGACTACGTTTAAAAATGTAAACGCTTACTGGTTATTAATGGGCGAAGGCGATATGTTGATAGAGAGTAACGAAAAGGAAAAATTGGTTTTGTCAAAATCTGAGCTGGATTTAAAAAACGAAAAAATTGCACTTTACGAAGAATTACTCAAAGCCAAAGAAGAAACTATTTTAAGCCAAAAAAGCGAAAATGCTTTGCTAAAAAAAGAAATTCAACGACTAGAAGAACAAAGCAACAGTAGTAACTCACTGTTCTAAAATTATAGCTACAGATTTCGTCCTGGGCTTGCTTCTGGGTTGTAAAGCCACAGGTGTATGCGGCAGGATGGGTTCATATTTTTTCAACAAAACCTCAAATACAATGACAAGAGTAAATGTTACTTCTGGTACTATGTGGGAAAAGCAAGTAGGGTATTCGCGTGCTGTAAAAATAGGCAACCTGATAGAGGTATCGGGTACTACGGCAGTAGAAGACGAAAACCGTATTGTAGGCATTGACGATGCTTATCGGCAAACCCGGTTTGTGCTTGAAAAAATAGAAGATGCGCTCAATCAAGCAGGAGCCACGCTCAAAGATGTGGTGCGTACTCGCATGTATGTCACCGACATTAGCCAATGGGAAGCTATAGGCAAAGCACACAATGAGTTTTTTGGCGCCATTAATCCGGCGACTTCTATGGTAGAAGTGAGCGCTTTGATCAACCCTGACTTGTTGGTAGAGATAGAGGCCACTGCTTATATTGACTAAATGGATCGGTTACTGGCGTATGACAGCGAGGGTAAAGGGCAAAAAACAGTGGTGTTGTTGCATGGATTTTGCGAAAACCGTACGATGTGGCGACACCTTGTGCCTGTGTTGACGGCTCAGTATCGGGTAGTAAATATAGACTTGGGTGGTTTTGGTCAAAGTGCGCATCTGCTGCCCCCTGTGGTAACGATGGACACCTTGGCGGCGCAGGTACTGGCATTGCTCCAAAGTTTAAATGTCCATACCTGCACTGTGTTGGGGCATTCGTTGGGGGGCTATGTGGCGCTGGCAATGGCGGCACAACACCCTACTTTGCTGGAGGGCTTAGGGCTGGTTCACTCCAGTGCATTGCCCGATTCGGCACCCCGCCAGGCAATACGCAACCGCATTGTGTCTATTGTGCGCCAACGTGGGGTTACTCCCTTTGCCCACCACTTTGTACAAGCCTTGTTTTTAGCCGAAAGGCTACCCGAACTCGCTGAAGCAATCAATGAAGCTAAAACAATGGCCTTGCACACTCCCCAAAAATCGCTGATAGAGGTCACACTTGCCATGCGTGAACGCCCCGATCGCAGTGAGTTGTTACAGCAACTCTCTTGCCCGGTCTTGTTTCTCATTGGCAAGCAAGACCCTGCCATTCCCATGAGTCAATACCTGCCCCAAATAGTGTTGCCAAAAGATGCCCACATTCACTTGCTAGACCACACCGCACACATGGGCACTTGGGAACGCCCCCAAAAAACCAGTGCCATTCTCCAGCACTTTGTCCATTATTGCCAAACAGGTAAAGTTTTATAGAAGATCACTCACCATTGCCAGCCTGCCAGCCCTGCCCTCTCTATGACTGCCTAGCCTGACCCAAGTTTTTGATGTAATAAGTACTCATTTTTGCCAAAGCTTTATAGGCTCATTTCATAAAATGAAAGTTTTTTTCTTATATTTGCAAATATAATACTCAAAGTAAGCGTTTTTAGCTTTTTCAAGAATTGCTTGACGCTTCTGCCAAGTATTATACAACCATTTGCCATCATCTAATACTCAAAAACTCAATATTACTATGTTCATCTTCAAACGCTTGATTCGCTATTTTTTACAGGGTTTGCTTTTTGTAGTCCCCATTTTTTTTACCGCGTATGCCGTATATTTTGTATTTACTTTCTCTATCAACTATACGCTTTCGGCCATTCGTTTGACAAAAAGATATACCTATTTACCAGTAGAAGTACATTTTCTGGTGTATGTAGCCATCGACCTTGTCGCCTTGGTCATTATCGGCTACCTGGCTTCGGGTTTTATTACCAAAGCGATGTTTAAGTGGTTTAACCAATTGCTTTTCAGAATCCCCATTATTCGTATTATTTATTCCTCCCTCCAGGGTTTTACCTCTGCTTTTGTGGGCAGCAAACGCAAATTTGACCGTCCAGTATTGGTAAAAATGAACCCATCAAACCTCGAAAGGGTGGGTTTTATGGTACAAGACGATTTGTCACGGCTACACCTGGCGGGCAAGGTAGCGGTGTACCTACCCGGTTCTTATGGTATTTCGGGTACACTGGTAATTGCCCTTGCCGAAAATGTTAAACCTTTGGATACTTCTGGCTTAGATGCGATGAACTTTATTATTTCGGGGGGCATTGCCGACCTGGAGGGTTTTAGAATAAGGTAACACACCACCGCCTTTATTTTACTCAATCTCATATTTTCAATAAACCAATACTAAAATATGCAAATCAAAAAGCCTATTGTATTTTTTGATCTCGAAACTACCGGAACTGATACCCTGAACGATCGTATTGTGCAAATTGCTATTATCAAGCTTGCCGCTGATGGCACAAAGGTAGAGAAAGAACGCTTGATTAACCCTACCATTCCTATTCCTCCGGAGGTAACCAAAGTACATGGGGTAAGTGATGAAATGGTCAAAGATGCCCCTACTTTTCATCAGGTAGCCAAGAGTTTGTTTGAGTTTATCAGGGGGTGCGACCTGGCAGGGTACAATCATTTAAACTTTGACATGCCCCTATTGATTGAGGAGTTTGCCCGGGCTGGGGTTGTTTTTCCTGAACCAGATGTGCAATATATAGATGTAATGAAGGTTTACTATCATTTTCACCCACGTACTTTGTCAGCGGCTTATCAGTTGTATTGCCACAAAGAACTAGAGAATGCACACAATGCGATGGCAGACACTCAGGCAACGCTTGAAATTTTTGAAAGCCAACTGGCTACCCACTTCGACGAGGAACCCAGCATAAACGAAATTCATAACCTTTGTTTTTCCAGCCGCCATGTAGACTTTTCGCGTCGGTTGGCTCGTGACAAGGAGGGGGAAATAATTTTTGCTTTTGGCAAACATAAAGGAGAACGGGTACGGGATAATCGGGGCTATGCCGAATGGATGCTTAAGGGCGGGTTTCCGGCAGATACCAAGCGGATTTTACAGGAATTGCTGCAATCATAAGCGGATGTTGTGTCAATGTATTGTTTGTGTAGAGTACCTCCCTACACAAACAATTGGTCACTCAGGGGTGGGCTGCTACCCATATTTCGCCATCTTCGTAAATTTCTTTTTTCCAAATAGGTACCACCTGCTTCAACGTGTCTATGAGGTATTCGCACGCCTGAAACGATTCTTTACGATGGGGAGTAGAAACCGCAATCACTACTGCGGTTTCTTCTACGCTTAGCTTGCCCACCCGATGATAAATGGCTATTTTATCGGTTTTCCAACGCTTTTGTGCCTGCTCAGCTATTTCGCGCATCTTGTTCATGGCCATTGCTTCGTAAGCCTCAAACTCTAGCGAAATCACTTTTTTGCCTTTGGTTTGGTTGCGTACGGTGCCCACAAACACTGACAAACCTCCACAATGAGGCGAACGGACAAGGTCTATTACTTCTTGTTCGTTGATGGGTTGGTCGGTGATTTTAAATTCCATAAAGAGAGTTTTATTAGGGATTGCTCAAAATAACGTTTTTTTGCTCAAAAACCTTTGCCTCCCGACAAAAAGCAAAGCATTGCCTGCCGAAGGTTTATGCCGGGTTAACCTCCGCTTACGGGGGGAATAAGGGCTATTTCGTCGTTTTCTTTCAATACCACTTCTCCTTTTGCATAATCAGAGTTTACCGCAATCATCAAGCTTGTCAAGCGGTCAAAATCCGGGTATACTTTATGCAAATGCACGATCAATGCCTCTACAGTGGTTTTTTCTTCTACTTCCAGCGCAAGTGATGCCCCTCCAACAATGTCGCGGGCAATGCCAAATAATAGTATATTTAACTTCATACCAGGTATGTGATTGAACTATTTAGTTTATTATTAGTTTTTGTATGTGTTATCTTTGTTCGGTAGTCCACAACTTGGACAGGCTCAAGGTACAGGGTTCTAGGTTCTAGGTTCTAGGTTCTAGGTACACCCTGCCAGCCACTAATAAACTCATAAATCGCTTATTTTTAAGTGTTTTTAATTTTCTTAGCCAGCCGTACACACTTGTAGTATCTGCTTAAAAGCAAGCATTGATGCACAAGTATTGAGGACTATCAACAATCAATTGCTGGCTACCCAAACCCTGCCTTGGTCTTTTCAAAGGGTACTTTTGTTTGGATAAACAGACAATAAAGTTAGAAAATAAACCATAAACACCAATATTGAGTTCAAAATGCAGTTACCTTCTCAAATTATAGATAATCATGGGCGTCCTATCAACTACCTGCGTCTGGCGGTCACCGATCGGTGTAACCTCCGCTGTTTTTATTGTATGCCTGAAGAAGGCATCAAGTACTTGCCCAAAAAACACCTGCTTTCTTACGAAGAGATGGAGCGTTTGGTGAGGCTATTGGCAAGCATGGGGGTAAACAAAATACGACTTACCGGAGGGGAGCCCTTCTTGCGCAAAGACCTGATCAACTTTATGCAAACCATTCGTAACATAGAAGGGATCAATGAGCTCAATATTACTACCAATGGGGTGCTGACTGAACAATACATTCCGGCAATGGTAAAAATGGGCATATCGTCGGTAAACCTGAGTTTGGATACGCTTGACAAAGAACGGTTTCTAAAAATTACCCGCCGCAACGAGTTTGACAAAGTCATGCGTTGTCTCGATGCCCTGATTGAAAGTGGAATCAAAACCAAAATAAATATGGTGGTCATGGCAGGACAAAATACTGAAGACATTGTACCTCTTGCCGAGCTTACCCGTACTCATGCCATAGGGGTGAGGTATATAGAAGAAATGCCTTTTAATGGTGAGGGACAACGCACCAAGCAACTTGCCTGGAACCACCAACAAATTCTGGCTACCCTAAAGGCGGCTTACCCCACCATCGAAAGGGTAAAAACGGCGCCTCACGCTACTTCGGTCAATTACCAAGTTCCTGAACACCAAGGCTCATTAGGCATTATTGCCGCATTTTCGCGTACTTTTTGTGGTAGTTGCAACCGCATAAGAATGACGGCACAGGGTACGCTCAAAACGTGTTTGTATGACCAGGGGGTGCTTGATGTAAAGCAGTTGATGCGGGCAGGAGCTACCGACCAGGCACTTGCTGTGGCATTGCTGGGGGCTTTTAACCAACGAGCCAAAGATGGGTATGAAGCAGAGCAAAAACGTAAAAACCAACTGCCTGTGTCTGAGTCGATGTCTACTATAGGCGGATAGTTATGTTCGTTATTATGCTCACTCAACAAAGGACTCTATTTATTGCTGCTGTATATTGGTAGACCATTAAGGAACGTGATCGCCCCGTAAACGGGATTTCGGGCGTAGCCCTCAACAATAAGTGTCCGATTTAGAACAAATTAGCTTCGCAGAGCTTGAACTTCGTTCTGCGGTTCTCTTTACTGACTTTCGTTACTTTTAGCCTTGAGTTTATGTCCTCAATCTCGACACTTATTTTGAACATGTTCCTAAGTTATTTTAACTATTTTTAATTTTAACTTCAAAAAACACACCTTGTCGTTATAGGTTTTATTCACAAAATTACACCGCGTTATGAACAGTAAACTTGCGACTTATTTTGTTGCTTTTCTTTTAATTTTAGGCTTGTCTGACTGTACCATGAAAGGGCAGGCATATAAGCCCAATGTTACCCGTGATGTACGCATAGGCAAACAAGTGCGAGACGAGGTAGTAGCTAAAATGCGGATTCTTAACCGCTCCCAATACGCCCAGGCTTACCAACACCTGGACAAAATGGCCAATACTATTTTACAGTCTAAAGAAATCAGGTTTCGCAGCGAGTTTGAGTGGAAACTGTACATTGTGCACGACGACAATACCATCAATGCCTTTGTTACACCAGGAGGCTATATTTTTGTGTATACGGGGTTAATCCGCTATCTTGAAACCGAAGACCAGTTGGCAGGGGTGTTAGGGCACGAAATAGCCCATGCAGAGCGACGTCACTCGATAAAAAACCTAAACAAACGCATAGGTACTACTATAGCGCTTACTATTTTGTTGGGCAATGGCAGTACAGCCAACCTTGCCAACACACTCCTGGGACTTACGTTTAGCCGTTCGGCAGAACGCGAAGCCGACAATTACTCGGTGATGTACCTGGCAGACACTCATTATCAATGCAATGCTTTGTCTGAGTTTTTTGACAGAATGGCAAAAGAGGGGGGTAATAAAAAAGCGGCTTGGTTGAGCACTCACCCCGCATCAGAAGATAGGGTAATGAATATAAATAAGAAGGCTCAGAAAATTAATTGTCAAACCGTTGGCAACCGCAAAAGTTTGGCGCAGATTAAAAACTCTTTGCCTCCACGTTAATAAAAATTTTGAAAGGCCTGCTGGCACCTAATAAAAAAATAGAAGGTAACCAGTCAAACTCAACAGCGAATATTAATCTCGGTAAGAATTTCTTGGGTTTCTTTGGGAGCGTTGGTTTTGCTGATTCTCCAAGTGCTCAAGTCTTTCTAACTGGGCAAGGTTAGGATCTACCTCATCGGCAAATAATCCATGCTTGCGCAGATTTTCTGATTTACGCTTAAAATGGAAAAAGATTTTCGATTCTATCTTTTTCTCAAACATAGGGGGAAACTCAAATAACTTAATTGTTTTTTCCTGAAACACAGCCTCCTTTTCCGGCAACTCTGTATTAGGATAGTTATTGGTCCAATCAAGGTAGTATAAACTTCCATTCAAATGTTTTAAGTCAGTCATTGTAAAGTCTAAGCCACTTTCATAAAGCTTTTGCAAAACAGTAACTGTGCGGGGTTTTCTTTGTCTAGTACGTCTCATAGCTTACTCTAACAAATTTCAATTTAGGATTAAACCAAAAGTTTGTATTTGTAAATATGTTTAACAAACTAAAATATGCTTTAGTCAAACTTTAGCTCTTGTTGTTGATACGTTTTTTACGTGGAATTATTATTAGCAAAGAGTAATTGAAGGAATGAATTATGATTGAATTGTTGATAAGGCTATTTGGTTGACAAACTGCCATAACAATACTCTCTAAATTTAACAAAATTAAGTATCAATAGCAAAAGGCTGTTAAAATACTCTTTACTTATATTTATTTAGTATTTGATATGGTAGTTGGTATTTGGATATAGTTTAAAGCATAGTTTAAACTTTTTTAGGGCGGCAAAAATACAAGTTTTTTTTTAAGAAGCTATTCTATCCCTGCTTTTAATTAAAATATTTGGTTGTATGCTGCACATCCTGAACCGTAAGTCGCCCCTCCCCCATTGAACTTAAGCTGTTCCATTGAAGTCATAAAATAAAGACAAACTGCTTAGGTTGCCCCATGCTTGTATATGCGGTGCTGTAGGCTGCTGAAAGTAAGGCGTTTTCTTACTTATGTTTTACTTCAAGGCTTGCCTCCTGGCTAAGAAAATATATACCCATTAAAATGTACGCCAGAAAGTAAACTAATGCCTTAGGCAATTAAACAAAAAGAACATTGAGCCGTCTTGGATATTCAAATTTGAGAATGCAAGTAATCCGCTGATTGCGTTAACCCCACTTTCCGAAAATTATCTAACACTTGGTAGGCATCCATGGGTGGGTTTCTCTTGCCACTGACCAATTTCAAAAACGCTTGTACAGCCTTGTCTGGGTTTAAGTCTATGGTATCAGTAATAAAATCATCCGCACTTTTGGCTACCAAACCAAAAGTAGCCAAATAGTCATTTGGAAAATCTTTGATGTTGTTTGTAACAATAAGGTTTGCATTCGTCTTGATTGCAGCTGCCAAAACATGTCTATCTTTTTCATCTTTCAGTGTAAGAGTTTCAATTAAAGACTCATAATTATCAACCAACGCAAAGGGAAATGCTTTATTTGCATTCTCTATACGTTTGGCTATTTCTTTTCATAACATCTTGCCACTCATCAAATATATGCTTGCTCCACTTTGGAGTATACAAGTCAAAGTAGGCAAGCCAGAATAGCAGGTCTCGTATTGTGATTGGATAAATTACATTGGTATCTAAAACACAAGTGAATTTTTGGCTATGAATCATATAATCCGTCCTCCTCATCTAGCCTCATCATTTCCAAAATTCTTTTTTCCTGGTCTTGTTTCATCTTTGTTTTGTATTCCATCACATCTTCAATCTTTATCCTCCGATGCCTGCCCACCTTAGTAAATTTAATCTCACCTGTCTCGAGTAGCTTAACCAAGTGTGGGCGTGAACAACCCAAAATCTCGGCTGCTGACTGGGTAGTAACCTCTGCCTCGACTGGCGCTATAGACACCGCCTTTCCTTCTCCCATTGCCTTGAGTACTTTAACCAATAATTTTAATGCCCTCAAAGGAATTTGAACCTTCTGCTTGGTTTCTTCTACCTCTACTTCTACTGTGCGTGAATTTACTTGCTTTAGCATCGTGGTAAGGGCATCATATGAATGTAATGCTGTTGTCTGCTCCTCTTTTGAAGGCTTGTCAATTTTTTGAAAATTTGCCATAATTTTATTGTTGTTTTAATTACAAATAAACGAAACAATGTTTTTTTACAAGGGGTAATAATTAGTGTGTACAAAAAACAGTAATAACCAAAAGTTAGGCAAAGGGGAGGTTGACTATAATCAAAGCACTACTTAAGGTAGTTCAGAGAATGCTACACTATTATTTATTTACAAATAGGGCACAAAAGCAAAAACAACGTTTAAAGCTATTTGAGAGGTTTTTTTGTAAGGGTAAGGAAAGGTAGGTAAAATAAAAAACAGCCCCGACAGAGCTAACACCTTATTTCACAATACATTAAAAGTCAATGTGTTATGTAGGCATTAAAAAAATAGGGGTACGAATAAGGGTACGAAATAACCCTATTTTTTGTAATAGGTACTGGCTAATTCAAAAAAAAGCAAAAATTTTTGATAACCGTTCAAAAAAAGGCAGAAGGCAAGCTTTCATTTTCAAAAACTTGCCTTTTGTGACCAACCAGCACCCACCCCTTGCAGCCTTATAGCTTCGTTTTATTTCGTATAAATGAGCCTATAAGCTTTTGCAATGCCACTAGATTTATTTTGTAGTCATATTTTCTTTGTTTAATGCTGTAGCTAAGATCAACGTATGGTTGGGGGGCAAAAAATAGAAATACTGGCTTGTTTGCTTACCCCCCGGCGATTTAAAAAGTAAGCTGTTGGGGTTGAGTATACCCAAACGTTTTAAATCAATGGTTGAAAATTGCAATGCATTGTCGTATAAGGTGGGGAATGTTGGTAGTTTTGGCATAAGGCAAAAGTTTTGCGAACCTAAATTCTTAGGGGACATTGAAAAATTGTATCAAGTTACTAAACTTTTGCCTTGTGGTTTTTAGGTACCTGTTCTATGGGTTAGAGTAGGTACTTATTGTTTAATTAGTACGCCTCAGAAATCTTTCTTAGTACATCTATTTGCTCTTCAGTATTATCATTTTCATTTATAAATTTCCAGAAAGTCCAACCGCTGGATGTTATACCACTATGTGCGCCACAATCAATTTTTGCTTGATTTGCTGCACTGGAAGGTGTTTCATATAGCTTACCATTGTAAAAAACTGAACCTGTTTTGGTATTAAAACGAGCTTCTATACGTTTTTTGTAATAACTACCAAAAATGGCTATTTCTTTTGTTGAATCAACTTGAGGTATTGAATAAAACTCCTTTTGGATTTCCTCTTTTTTATCTAAAATCTCTTGCTTGATAACTTTAAAAATTGCTTCTGCTCTCAAGCTTAAGAAAAAATTGAAGTTTTTGTCATAGCTACCCGTCAAAATTTCCTTGTCAATTAAATGGCTTTGTAGGCTAGCCTTAAGGTTTGTATTTTTTTCTTTAATTTTTGATAAATACTCTGAAGGTTTTTTATTACCAATTTTAATATTTAATAATTTAGGCACTAAAGCGCGATTTAACACCAAATCAATTTGATCTTGTGCATCATCTTCAGGAGCATAATTCTTTTTTATATAGTCTTTTGGAAAAATATGATGATCTTCCAATTGGCTATTGAAAGATAGTTTATTAGTGTTATTCCAATCAAGAAAACCTTTATTATGAAAGTTTATAATATTTAAAACACCTTTGTAAACAGAACTTGCCTTCTTATTATAAGAAAATAAGTCTTCTTCATTTGTAACCTGTGATTTAGCAAGTTTATTTAAATATGTTCGTGTAGTAATTTTGTTGTTGTGTGCAATTTTAGAAAGTGTAGTAGCATCTAAAATGATTTTCTCATTGGATGAACCTGTGTAACGTTGTGAGAAAATAGAAGCCCAATACCAATAACGAATAAACTTTTGCTGTTCTTGAGTCATTAAATGAAAATCACCTCCAATTTCTCTTAAGAAGATCATTAGTGGTATCAACATATTTTCATAAGGTATCCAAGATTGGGAAATTATGTAATGGTTTTGATATAAAAAGTCAAGAACTAACTTGTAGTAGTTTGTAATACTCCCCCAGTGTTTTTCAAAATTTTCGGCTGTAAGTTTGGTAAGAATAAAACTACGATTAATCTCTGTACTACCTTTTTGCTCATTGCTGACCAAATATGCAATAGTTCTTACAATAATTTCCTCGTTTAGTTTATATTTAGGATAAGCACTTTTAAAATCGTTGATATGTTGTTTAAGATTAAAGCCAATATATAACTTTGCAGTTAAAATGTCGATAAAGTTTAATTGAACCCCTCGACTATTGCTTCTTTCAAAGAATAATACAAACTTATCCATTGACATATCTAGTAGATAAAAAGATAGAAGCTTTTCTGCTTTGAATAAATCTTTTAATTTGTCAGTAACAGTTAAATATTTCTCAAAAGCATCATTTGAGTTAAAACCTGGATCATCTTCATAATTTGTGTAGTATCTAGTAGGATGAAAAAAATCTTTTTCTATTATTGACTCTCTGTAGTTCTTTTTTACCTGATCCCAAACATGAGATAGTTTAACAGAAATTCTCTGAGCATCTGAACTATCATCAAAGGCATATAACAACTCCTCTAAAATCCTATCTTCAAACTTCTTTTTTTGAACCTCGTCAGAAGTAATATCTTCATCATTTTTTACAATAAACCAGATTTCGTCTATCCCTGATAAAGCCCTGTATAAGGATGTTACCCTTTGTTGTCCATCCAAAATCAACTTAAAGGCATCATTAGAAATTTTTTGTTTTGCTTCTATATCTTCTTTGAGGTAGTTGGTAGTTTCTAAGGATTTTCTTTTTTTACCTTTAACCTTACGTGGTCTACTATCTATTTCTCTTACTGTAATGTCAAAGCTGGGAATACCATAAATAATAGCACCTATAAAAATATCTTTTACCAAGGAGTCAAATAAATCAAGGGTCTTACCCAACTCCCAGACAAAATCTCTTTGAAACTCTGGCAATACACTAAAACCATTTTCAATATCTTCTACTAGTTTTCGGATTGATTGAGTATTTTCCATAACATTAAGTATTAATAAATAATATTAGTGCTCTTCGTGCTTGCCTAACTATTCTTGATTAAAACAAAATCATAACAAAGAACTACCATTGATTAGCTAATTGCACAATGATACTATTTTTTTATCACTTATCGTTTTTTTTCTTTGTGTTATTATGTTCTGCCTCAAAACCAGCGAATTGCCCTTACAATTTGCCGTTTTGCTGCCTATCATTTGTTACCCTTCTTGCGCTCCTTTTGTACTCTCAGAACATTTGCAAAGGGTGGCTATGTCAGCACTAGTTAAGCCCCCTTGATCAATCAATTCATACACACACTCATAGTTTCCTTTGGACGGTGCACGGGTGCTTTTTGGGGCGTTGTTACATTGGGCTTTGGTTCATTAGCTACTGGTTGCTTTTTGGGGTGGCTCGCTGGCTGTTGGTTCGTTGGGGGTCGGGTTGGGTACATCGGGCTGTTGATTCATTAGCTACTGGTATTAATTGAGCTTGCGGGGCTTGTTGCAAAAGCTCTACTGTAGACACCCCTGCACGGTGCAGCAAAGCCAATAAATAATCGGGGTTGAGGGTGGCAGGTTGTAGGCTTGCCATAATGGTAGCTTTTTCTTGTTTGCTTTTGTGTTGGTAATAAAAAATAGCCCCGACAGGAATCGAACCTGTATCTAAAGTTTAGGAAACTTCTATTCTATCCATTGAACTACGGGGCCATTGAAGCCCACCTTTGCAGGTGAGCTAGTCAATCAGTCACTCAAAATTGCGAATCTTTTGTATAGTTTGGAAATATCTTGTAAAATTTCTCTTCTACCAAGGCCAAAACTTTTGCTTTGAGTTCGTCTATCCCTTGCTTTTCCTGTGCTGACACTACCACTACTTCGGTATTGTCGTACTCTAGAGAAGATACCCAAGCAGGCATCTCGTCTACCAGGTCTATTTTATTAAGCACCAAAATAGTAGGCTTGTCGATCGCATCAATTTCTAACAAGGTTTTGTTTACAGTTTCTATTTGTTCTTCACAAAACGAGGTAGACACATCTGCCACGTGAATCAATATATCTGCCTCGCGTACCTCGTCAAGGGTAGATTTAAAACTCTCGATGAGGGTAGTGGGCAGTTTTCTGATAAAACCTACTGTGTCGGTCAGCAAAAAAGGAATATTGTTAAAAACGACCTTACGCACGGTAGAGTCTACTGTGGCAAACAGTTCGTTTTTAGCATAAATATCAGCCTTAGAGAAAAGTTGCATAATGGTAGATTTGCCTACGTTGGTATACCCTACCAGGGCCACCCTTACCTGTTGTCCACGGGTTTTGCGTCGGGTAGCATTTTGCAAGTCAATCTTGTCGAGCTTTTTTCTCAACAAAGTAATTTTGTCTTTGATAATCCTCCGGTCTGTTTCAAGTTCTGTTTCACCAGGGCCTCTCATTCCAATCCCCCCTTTTTGTTTCGACAAGTGAGTCCACATATTGGTCAAGCGTGGCAATACATATTGATACTGAGCCAGTTCTACCTGAGTTTTTGCCTGGGCGGTTTTGGCTCGCAGCGCAAAAATATCTAAAATAAGTAAGCTTCTGTCCAATATTTTACACTCCAGGTCACGCTCAAGGTTACGTACTTGCGAAGGATTCAAATCATCGTCAAAAATAACCATATCGGCTTTTTCGGCTTCAACTACGGCATGGATCTCTTCAAGTTTTCCTTTTCTTACAAAGGTTTTTTTGTCGGGGGTCTCTAAACGCTGGGTAAAATTGGCAAGGGTTTTAACACCCAGAGTTTTTGCCAAAAACTCTAATTCATCCAGATAGGCTTGAGTGGCTTCTTCGGTTTGATTGGTTCTGATGACTGCCACTAATACGGCAGTTTCTTGTGATTTGGTAGTTGAATAAGGTCCTTTCACGCAGTAATAGTTGTTTAATTTATAAAATACTAATGTTGTTGTTGGCCTTTGCAGGCGTTTGTATTGTAAAGAGATACTAAAAAAAATCTAAATCTCTATTTTTTCTCTGGCAACCAAATATTTTAACATATTGAATGTTTCAAATAACGTTATAAATGCTCATCTTTGCATAATAATATATGAATATTGATGTAATTTATACAGTAATCATACACACACACGATTTGCAAAAATATGCTTCATCATTTGCAAAATAAGCAAAATATTTTTTTATTATGTATGTCTTAAATGCATAGTAATGAATAAAATAAGTAAATTAAACAATTTTCGCTTTAACACAAAAGAAGTGCAAAGAATAAATACAGTATTGTAATTATTCATTTTTATTGTTACTTTTAGTTCCTCATAACCTTCAATTTCTTACATACCTAAGTTAAAGCGTTACCTTAATACAAAAATGTCATGAATTTATTTTACAAAGCATTTTTATTTGCCTTATTCTTCATAGGCATTTTATCTGTTGATGTTCAATCGCAAAATTATTGGGCTATAGGAGGACAGGTAAATGCAGTGAATTATTTTGGAGACCTTAACCCCTGGACTCAATACGCTGGCGCAGACCCTAAGTTTACCCGTCCTAGTTTTATGATCCATGTTTCTCGAAAATTTGGACGTCGCATCCATGTCAGGGCAAATTTAGGATGGGCACGTTTACGAGGTGACGACTTTATATCAGCTGCAGTTTTTAAACCAGAGCACCGACCACGTTATGCCAGAAATTTACACTTTCGCAATGACATTACCGAATTCTCTGTAATAGGAATGTTTGATATTTTCCCTAGTTCACGACGCACTGTCATACGCTCCAAATCGCCAAGGGCACGTGGCCGTATGATCCGCGAACGCAGACGCTGGACTCCTTACATTTTTGCAGGCATAGGTCTGATTAGACACAACCCTAAAGGCAAAACACCTGACACCTTAAACTTTGGCAACGAATGGGTAGCTTTGCAACCACTGGGCACAGAGGGGCAGCAATCGGGGCAGCCCGGTTATGAGTCGCCTTATAAGCTCATCCAACCAGTGTTTCCGGTAGGCATTGGGTTTAGATGGAAAATCAACCAACGCATTGATATAGCTGCCGAAATAGGTTTACGCATTACACTGACAGACTACCTGGACGACGTGAGCGGAAAATATCCAGTAGCAGCCGAGCTTCAGAGCGATTTGGCTAGAGCCATGTCCAACCGTACTTTAGAGGTCAGGTCAGCCGTTACGGGCAAAGAGCGGGCGTTTATTCTGGCTGCTTCAGACCGCGAAATAAGAGGCAACCCTCAGGAAAAAGATACTTACCTTGTCACAGGGTTTCATATATACTATATTCTGGGTAACTTTTTCCGTCGCCCACGCTTCGATCGTGACCGACGACGCAGATTCTAACACAAACAATGCCCTATCATTCAACCGTTACTTTAAAAAATATCTACTTAATTAGCTTAGCCACAACTAATAGCTAAAACATTTAAGCAATGAAAGGTCAATACAAAAATATTTTCATACTCAGTATTTTAGTTACCTTACTATGGCAAACTTCTGCCTACAGTCAACGTGACCGTGAGTTTTTAGACGCAAAAAACTTATATGAATATGAGTCTTACGAAGCCGCCAAACGCGCTTACCTTCAATTACTCAAAAAGAAACCTGGTGATTTAGAAATTCAGTATCAACTTGGGGTATGTTACCTTCGTACGCTCAAAAAAGACTCCGCTGTTTTTTATCTGGAAAACGTGTATGCCAAAGACAACAACCACGACCCACACATAGAATTTGTACTAGGCAAAGCATACCACTACAACAATCGTTTTGCTGATGCAATTAAATATTATAATCTTGCCAAAAAAGAGTATGCAACACTTGTACAAAATGGTCAGAGCTCTATTAACAATTACGAACTGGAAGCACGCATAAAAGCTTGCGACAAGAGGATCAAAGAGTGTACTTATGGCGCAGCTTATATAGAACAACCTATGTATGTAAAGATTCGCAATGTAGGTAAAAAGATTAATTCCGAGTTTCCTGATTATGCTCCTATTTTTCCTGAAAATGAAAAATTTTTGGTGTTTACCTCTCGCCGTAAAGGCACCACAGGAGGAAAAAAAGATGCTACTGACGATCACTTCTTTGAAGATGTATACATTGCTTATAAAAATGGGAAAGAATGGAGCCCCCCAAAAAATATTGGCAATAAAATAAATACCAAATACCACGATGCCAGTATTTCGTTATCGCAAGATGGTAATACGCTGTTTCTATACAAAGACCGCAGGGCAGGTGATATTTATGAGTCGGAGCTGGATAAATCAGACAGTACCTGGAAAAAACCAAAGTCGATGGGTAAAAACATTAACTCTAAATATCGTGAAACTTCTATCACGATGACTCGCAGCAAAGACACTGTGTACTTTGCCAGCGATCGCCCAGGCGGTTTTGGAGGGTTAGATATTTACATGAGTGTAAAAGATGAAAAAGGCAGATGGGGTGACGCAGTAAACCTTGGGAAACAAGTAAATACGATTTATAACGAAGACTCTCCTTATATTATGCCAGACAGTAAACTCTTGTATTTTAGCTCTGAAGGGCACTCGTCTATGGGAGGGTATGACATTTTTTTTACCAACAAAAACAAAGAAGGTAAATGGGGCGAAGTGTATAACATGGGGTACCCAATAAATACCAGCGCTGACGATATTTACTTTGTAATATCAGCCGACGGAATGAGGGGGTATTATGCCTCGGTAAAAGGAGACACAGAAGGAGAGAAAGATATTTATGAAATTTACCATCCTACAGGTGACAATATATTAGCACTTAAACCCGAAAAGAAGAAAAGAGATAGCATATTGCAAACCCAGCCCAAAGTGCTGCTAATGGGGGTAATAAGCAATAAAGATAACCAAGATAAGATCAAGGCTGTGGTCAGGCTTTATGAAAAAAGCAGCACCCAAACTGCCGAAGAAAACAACACAAGTGTATCAGAAGAAGTAAGTTCTGACCGTGACAATGGTGTTTATAAAGCTACTATGATAAAAACGGGTAAAAATTACATGGTACTTGTTCGCAAGAAAGGGTTCTACCAATACAAAAAAGAAGTAAATATTCCTACTAATATTACCACACCAGTAAAAGAAGATATCCCGCTTACTAAAATAAAGCCAGGAGATAAACTAGGTTTGCAAGTATTGTTTGGTTTCGACAGTTATCAAATTCAACCTCGGTATATTTCGCATCTCGATAGTATAGCAAACTACTTAAAAGAATATACAGAAATGGTAGTAGAAATATCAGGCCATACAGATAATATAGGTAACCGCTGGTACAACAACCTTTTGGCAAAGAGAAGGTCACAAGCTGTTATAAACTACCTTATCAACAAAAAAGGTATTCCAGCCGCTCAGGTGGTGTTCAAAGGGTATGCTGACTCCAAACCATTAGGCACCAACACTACTGTCACTGGCAGGGCGCTAAACCGAAGAGTAGATGGCATAGTAATCAAAGTAAACCTAAAAGATTAAACCTAAATAGTTAAACTTTCACATCTTTTATTCCAAACATTACATGGTGCTTTAAAAGCTTAATTAATTTTTGAAGCACCATCAAAAAATATAACACTATTTCATACGTTTCGTATGTATTACTGATTTTTATAACTTATTCATTTTCATTTCTTACTCGAACTATCACCCAAAAGGACACATGCGAATTGCAATTGTACTGAATTCTTCCTGGAACATCTACAACTTCAGGAGAGGGTTAATAGAGGCTTTTCTGAAAGAAGGACACACTGTGTTGGCCATAGCCCCTACCGATAAATATTCTGAATACTTACAAAATATAGGGTGTGAATTTCACCCGGTTGCCCTTGAAAAAAAAGGATCAAATCCATTAAAAGACCTAAAGTACATGAGGCGGCTTTATAATACTTATAAAAAAACGCAGCCTGATGTTGTACTCCAGTTTACTATAAAACCCAATATTTATGGCACCTTGGCTGCCTCTATGCTCAATATACCAGTAGTAAACAATGTGTGTGGCTTGGGCACTGTGTTTTTAAGAAAACAACGCCTTTCGTCGAAGGTAGCCCGCATGCTATACAAATTCTCCTTTCGCTTTCCCAAAAAAGTTTTTTTCCAAAACCAAGACGACCTTTCATTATTTATAGCAGAAAAATACATCAACCCCCGACTTACCGACCTTGTTCCTGGTTCGGGTATTCCATTAGACAAGTTCAAAGCAGGCGACTTTAACCGAAATAATCAGTTTACTTTTTTACTGATAGCTCGCTTAATTTATGACAAAGGTATTTTAGAGTATATAGAAGCCGTCAAGCTTTTGCGAGCCCAAGGCATTGACGCTCGTTTTCAGTTGCTGGGTGCTATAGAAGAAGACGCCAACCTGGGAGTACCTAAAAAACAACTGGACACCTGGATAGCCGAAGGTTTAGTAGAATACCTTGGAGTATCTGATAATGTACAAGAGATGATAGTGAAGGCCGATTGTGTAGTACTTCCCTCCTACCGTGAAGGTACCCCCAGGGTTTTACTTGAGGCCGCAAGCATGTCTAAACCCTTGATTGCCACCAATGTGCCAGGTTGTAAGCAAACTATTGATAATGGAGTCAACGGTTTTTTATGCAGGCTTCAAGATGCCGAAGATTTTGCGGAAAAAATGAAAAAAATGACCTTGTTAAACGACGAAGAGTTGATGTTGATGGGAGAAGAAAGCAGAAAAAAAGCAGAAAGAGAATTTGATGAAAAACTAGTGGTACAAAAGTATATGGACACCATCAGACATTTTGGAAATAGCAAAAAAATTGTTTTAAACTAACCTTCTTACATTTTAGGTAAAGCCTTGTTTAATAAGTTGGTATTGTTTCATGAATGAGCTAATTTCGCATTTATGCTAAGAGTGATTGTTTATGAAAAATCTTTACCTAATTGGGATTCTAGCTTTTTTGGGAGCTTGTCGTTCTTACAACCCTAAACTATTTAGAACAGAGTCAAAAAATTTATCAGAACATTTAACTAAGCTTACAAAGCAAGTTGAAAAAAATTATACCATACAAAAAAATGATTTCATTAGTGTAAGTGTTTACACTAATGATGGAGAAATCATTGTGTTGCCCCCTTCTATACAACAGCTAAATATTACTAACAACAACAATAATAACCCAAACAATCAACTCCAGAATCAATTCAAAGATATTAGCTTTCTTGTCAAACAAGATGGTTTTGCCAAACTGCCTATGGTGGGTAATGTACACCTTGAAGGCTTTACCCTAAACCAAGCGGATAGCTTGCTACAAACAAAATACAGTAAGTTTTATGCAAAACCCTTTGTCTTGACCAACTATACCAATAAAAGAGTGATTGTACTAAAGGGTAATCAAGGAGTATTATACCCTCTACGCAACGAAAAAGTAAACCTGGTAGAAGTAGTTGCTGCTACAGGAGGCATGAGTCGCGATTTAAAAACTCATAACATTCGCCTGATCAGAGGAGACCTTCAGAATCCTAAGGTTTTTCTTATTGATTTATCAACAATAGATGGGTTAACCTATCACAACCTTACACTTGAGCCTAACGATATCATATATATTGAGCCTATTCGCCGCCCATTTATAGAGTCCTTTCGCGACGTAAGTTCTGTATTAACTGTTTTTACAAGCTTGATAACCACTATTTTGTTGGTTATTTCATTAAGCAGATAATTGGTTTATAACATTATATAAGCTCTATTTTGACAGATCAAAGTAACATACCAAACATCAATACTCCTTCAGAAGACGATGATTTTCTCAACGCATTGGATTTAGAGAAAGTGTGGGAAATATTTCGTAAAAGCATTATTTGGATGCTTTTATTACCCCTATTTACCATAAGTATAGGCCATTTATGGTTGCGTTATACCAAGCCAGTATATAAGTCTAGCTCTACCCTAAAACTGGCGATTAAGGACGAAGGAGTAGGTATGTTGGGAATCAAGGGATTGATCCCAGGTGGAAGCTATTCGGGGGGAAATCTTGTAGGAGAAATAGAATTTATCCGATCTCAGATTATTTTCAATGATGTAATCAATGCCATGGATTTATGGATAAGTTACTATCAACAAGGCAATATTCTTGATGCTGAATATTACAAAAACCCTCCATTTAAAGTAATAGACCACCAAGTAAAATCTGACGCTTTTTTAGATAAAAACATCAACATTGAGATTATCGATGATCAACGTTTTCAGCTTTCTTATGTACTGGGAACCCAAACAGTCAAAAAAACTTATCGGTTTGACCAGCCAATAGTTACTTCTTACTACTCATTCAAGGTAATCAAAACCTCTTTTTACAAACCTGCTTTTCGACAAATCCCCTTTTACTTTAAAATTAACAGTCGGCAGGCTCTTATCAGCTATCTAAATAACAATTTGCAAGTAGGTATACTTAATAAAAGTGCTCGGATTATAGGGATAAATTTTCGAGATCATCACCCTCAAAAAGCACGGGATATTGTACATGTAATAGACACCATTTATTTGCATAAAACACTTGAAAATAAAAAAAGAGCCAATACTCAGCAAAAGGCATATCTTAACCGACGCCTGGGAGAAATAGAAGACAGCATGAGAACGTATGAAGCTAAAATACAAAGTTTCATGCTGAAATTTAAAACCAATGATGTAAACAAAAAATTAGAAGAATCTGTCAAAGAAATTGAGAAACTGATCAAAGAAAAAATCGTTTTTAATGAGCAATTGGCTGCCATCAAAGAATTGGATGATTTGGTAAACAAACAAGGAGATTTATCTGAGTTTTTACCCACTTTAACCACCCCCATTCAAGGTTTAGGCCAACTACAACCACTAATAAGTAAACTCAATCAACTACAGGAAAACAAAAAAATATTGGCACTCAAAGCCACTGGTTCATCCATTGTTGTTAAAGACATTAATCAAAAGCTTGAACTACAACGCACTCAAGTACAAAAACTGCTGGCCAGAGTGCGTAAAAATATATACAAAAAAATAGTTGCTATTCAATCAACAATCAATGAGCTTGAGGCTGACTTTGGGGGACTGCCAGCTCAAGAAGCTGAGTATAAAAGGGTAGAACGATTATATAAGATTTATGAGGGGTATTACTTGCAAATGCTCAACAGAAAGGCAGAAATTGGCATTTCAGAAGCAGGTATTGTTCCTGAGTTTGTCATTTTATCTAACGCCAATTTACCTAAAATACCTATCTCTCCAAAACACCTGCTAATATATGGTATAACAGGTGGCTTTGGTCTGTTTTTGAGCTTGGCTTTAGTAGTGATTCGTTATTTATTACACAACAAAGTAACAAATTTAAGAGAACTCGAACGTGTAACCAAAGCCCCTATCCTAGGTACTATCCCCCGGTACAAACACCGTAAACTTAAGTATACCAAGCTATTGGTACACCTCAACCCTAAGTCATCGCTCAATGAGGCACTACGCTCGATAAGAACAAACCTGGCGTTTATTTTGCCCGAAGGACAAAACTTATATGATATCAAAGATGCTAAAATCATCTCTATTACCTCTACCATCAGTGGGGAAGGAAAAACATTTGTAGCTACTAACCTAGGGGGCATTATTGCCATGTCTGACAAAAAAGTAATTTTGATAGACTGCGACATGCGCAAACCCAAGTTACATATAGCCTTTGATGTAGAAAACGAGAAAGGGGTAAGCAATATCCTGATCAAGCAAAATGTCATTGAAGATTGTATTCAAAAAACACCCATCGATACACTTGATTTTATCTCAGCTGGTCCTACTCCTCCCAACCCTTCAGAACTAATTTTAAGAAATGATTTTGACGATTTACTGGCAAAATTGAAAGAAATTTATGATATTATCATTATTGATACTCCTCCAGTAGGCTTGGTAACAGATGGAGTATTGATTATGAAAAGAGTAGACGTACCATTGTACGTAGTCAAAGCCCACTATTCACGCAAAATATTTGGCAAAGGAATAGACAAATTGGTGCAGTCTAACAATTTCCACAACTTATCAATCGTTCTGAACTCAGTAAAACACTTGACTGGATACGGAGGATACAAATATGGTTATGGCTATGGTAGATACTATGGCGGTGGCTATTATGAAGATAAATCTAACAAACAAAGCTTCCTTCTTCGGTTATTATCAATATTTAAGCGAAAGAAATAATAATAAAATTTATGCTGAATTTATGGAAACATAAATCAACCATCCGCTCAAAAAAGTCTGAACCTTTTATACATACAGACATCCATTCACACCTCTTGCCTGCTATAGACGATGGTTCGAAAACTTATGAAGAATCAATTGAGTTATTGAAAGAATTTGTAGCCTTGGGCTATCAAAAAGTCATTACTACTCCTCATATTATGAGCGACTTTTACAGGAATACTCCTGAGATAATTCATTCAAAACTCAGAAGACTACGAAGCAAAGCCAAGGAACACCAGGTTAACATTGAAATAGACGCTGCGGCGGAATATTATATGGATGACTGGTTTATACATCAGGTAAACCGAAAGGTACCTTTGCTTACCTTTGGCGAACAATATTTATTGTTTGAGACCTCTTTTATGAATAAGCCTAATCAGTTTTTTGATGTCTTGTTCAAGCTGCAAACTCAAGGATACAAACCAGTAATGGCGCATCCAGAGCGTTACACTTACCTACATAATGACTTTGACCTTGTGAAAAGAATACACAAACAAGGAATTCTTCTACAAATTAACCTCAACTCATTGGAAGGCTATTATGGCAAACCTGCCCAAAAACTAGCAGAAAAGCTGATAGACAACAAAATGGTTAACTTGGCAGGTTCTGACTGCCATGGCAAACGCCATATAGAAAGCCTAAGGAGAATACAAAAAAAGAAATATTACCAAAAATTACAGCACCTTACTTTAATTAATAACCAACTCTAATTAACTTTCCGGCATTCAAACCATTATAAGTTAATCTATGATTTTTATTACCGGATGCAGCGGTTTAGTAGGGAGTTTTATTGCCCGGCGGTTATTGGCTGCCGGGCACTCTGTGAGGGCTTTACGCCGTAAGGATAGCAATTTGCATTACCTGACAGATATCAAAGACCAAATAGAATGGGTAGAGGGTGATGTGCTGGATGTATCACGACTGTATGATGTAATGCAGGGAGCAAAACAGGTAATTCATAGTGCCGCGCTTGTGTCTTTTACTCCTAAGACCAAGGATTTGATGTATAAGGTGAATATAGAGGGTACCGCCAATGTTGTAAATATCAGCCTGGAATTAGGCGTAGACAAGCTAGTATTTATAAGCTCAGTAGCAGCATTGGGACGAAGAAAAAATACTGAGGTAATAGACGAAAAAGCTCAATGGGAACCTTCAAAATTTAATACGCACTATGCCCAAACCAAATACTTGGCAGAAATGGAAGTATGGCGTGGACATGTAGAGGGTTTAAACAGTATTGTGGTAAATCCTTCGTTGATATTGGGACCCAGCCCATGGGAACGCAGCAGTACTCAGTTATTTAAGTATGTTTGGGACGAGAAGAAGTTTTATGCAGCTGGTAGTCTCAACTATGTAGATGTAAGGGATGTAGCAGAAATAGTATATCAGTTGTTTGTTGGAGAGCATACTGGAGAACGCTACATAGTAAACGCTGGAAATATTTCGTTCAAAGAATTGTTTGAGAAGATTGCAAAAACTTTCAATAAGCGTGCGCCTTATATAAAAGTTACCCCACTTATTGCCGCGTTCGCCTGGCGTGGAGCATTATTACAATCATTTTTTACCCGTAAGCCCCCTTTCATTAGCAAAGAAACTGCTTATATGTCACAAAAACATTTTTACTATAAAAATAATAAAATCATTGACACCCTCAACTTTAAGTTCAAGCCTCTTCAGGAAAGTATAGACTGGGCGTGTACAGAATTAGCTCAGTACAATCATTTAAGTGTTTGATTGGATAGTGGTAATTTTCTTATCAAAAAAACGCCATTTTGTAACCAATGATTACTCCATTTGCAGCATTCCAGAGAGATATTGCAAGCATTTTTGTGTGATATAAGCACACTATGAGTATACAAGAGACAACCCAGGCTACCTATTTATAATGAATCAGATTTATCTACGTAAAGCACTGATAATAAAAGTATTAATATTTTCAATTATCAAAACTGGCATACTTTGGGTACTACAGTATAATCACTCATTCTTTTCTAACAATATTCATATATTTTAAAGCAATAGTTTTAATTATCACATTTGCAAATTTGCACTTATAGAATGCTCTTTAAATCTAAATATTATTACACACAGTAAGTAAATTCTATTTCTTTTAGCTATCTTTGAATAAGTTATCAACAATTCTATGAGCAAATATTTATTAGCAATATGGTAGATGATTTCAAAAATGACGACAATGTTTTAGAGGTGGTCGAGAGGTTTGAACAGATGCTCGAAAATGATGAGCAACATTTTTTTGATGTTCAGGTGTATGAAATGGTCATTACCTATTATCGCCAGGAAAACAAAATAAAGCAAGCTCTGCAGGTTTGTAATATAGCCAGCCATCAGTACCCCTTCTCGATGGAGTTATTACTTGAAAAAGCCCACTTACTTACCCACCTTGACAAATATAACCAAGCGCTGGAATTAGTAGAAAAAATAAGCACCTTCCAACCTACCGACTATGATACTTTGTTTTTGAAAGCAAATATTTATGTGCAGTTAGGCAATTATCAGGAAGCAATAGATGTGTATGGCTTTTTGCTAAAGTTTGCCAGCGAAAAAGACGAGTTACTGTACAACATAGGCTATACTTACCAAAGTATGGGTTTTTATGACAAGGCAATTGCGTTTTATAAAAAAGCCTTGAAACACAACTTAAACAATGAGGCAGCAGTACTTGAGCTTGCCTATTGTTTAGATATTACCGGAAACCTGGAAGATGGTCTGGAATACTATAAAAAATTTATAGATGAAAACCCTTATTCATTTTTGGCTTGGTACCACCTCGGTATGACTTATGCCAAATTGGGTAATATGACAGACGCCCTGAATGCTTATGAGTATTCTACTTTGATTAAGGATGATTTTGCCCCAGGGTATATCGAAATAGGCAATATTTATATCACACTTTCACGGTACGACGAGGCACAAAAAGCTTTTGAAACGGCTTTGTTACATGAAACGTTCTCAGCTGATTTATACTGTAAGCTTGCCTATACTTTTGAGCTCAAAAAAGAGTATTACGCTGCCATTACACACTATAAAGAAGCAATGGAGGTAGATAAACTATGGGATGATGCCTGGTTTAGGGCGGGTTTATGCCTGTTTTCGCTCAATAAATATTATGAGTCACTCCATTATTTTCGAAAAGCTACTCAAATCAATGGTATCAACGAAAACTACTGGTTGGCCATTGCTGACGCTGAATTTGCCATGGGCAATATCCTCAGTAGTTTGGATGCTTACGAAGAAGCCAGTAACCTTGCCCCTGACAATCCCATAGTATGGCTTAAGTGGGCAACCACTATGTATGATCACGGTTACATAGACAAAGCCACCGAAGTAGTGCTGGATGCACTGGATGAATGCCCCGAAAACGCTGAAATACATTATCGGGCAGTAGCTTACCTTATAAGTACAGGAAAATACAAGCAAGCCTTTAATTTATTAGAAAATGCTTTAATTTTGGACTTTGATAAACATACAATGCTTTTTGACTTTTTCTCTGACTTAGAGACGCAAAAAGCTTTGTATCAAATTATTGATCAATATAAGACTCTTTAATTGATATCTTAGTTCATGAATTATACGTTAAATAATCTGCCCGAACGTACTGTAAAACCTCGCGAAATTGGGTTATCCATGATTATGGATAAAGGTCTGAGCATCAGACAGGTAGAAGATATGCTCGAGACTGCTGGTGTTCATATCGACATGGTTAAAATGGGGTGGGCAACTTCTTATGTAACTCCCAATCTCAAAGAAAAAATAGAAGTCTATCAAAGTGCCGGTATTCCGGTTTACTTTGGGGGAACATTGTTTGAAGCATTCCTTGTAAGGGGTCAGTTTGACGACTACCGTAGGGTATTGGACAAGTATAACCTTTCGTTGGCAGAAGTATCTGACGGATCGATAGAGTTGCCACACGAAGAAAAGTGTAAATATGTAAGCACACTTGCCCAACAAGTGACAGTGCTCTCGGAAGTTGGCTCAAAAGATGTCGAGAAAATTATTCCTCCTTACCAATGGATTGAATTAATGCAGGCAGAATTGGATGCTGGCGCCTGGAAAGTGATAGGTGAAGCCCGCGAAAGTGGTAGTGTAGGCTTGTTTCGTTCTTCTGGCGAGGTTCGCTCAGGATTGGTACAGGAGATACTTACCAAAATCCCTTATGAAAAAATTATCTGGGAAGCACCCCAAAAAGCCCAACAAGCTTGGTTTATCAAGTTAATTGGCAGCAATGTAAACTTGGGTAACATCGCTTCTAACGATATTATCCCCTTAGAAACCCTCCGTTTAGGTTTACGTGGCGATACATTCAATCATTTTTTGGATGTATAAAAAAATTGAGAGCAGTGAATAGTTTCACTGCTTTTACCCTTCTGTTTATTTAACAAACCTTTATTATACATACCTAGTCAAAACACCCATAGTATTTGGGCTAGGTATGCACTCATTGTAAGCAATCATGCAAAGAACACTCAAAGATTATCTGCTGTTACTTCTAAAAGGTGTAGGAATGGGCTCGGCAGATGTAGTACCTGGAGTTTCGGGAGGAACTATAGCTTTTATTACAGGTATTTATCAAGAGTTACTAGACTCTATTCGCTCAGTAGACGGACAAGCACTTGGCTTATTACTTAAGTTTAAAATTGGTGATTTTTGGCAAAAAATCAACGGTAATTTTCTTGCTGCGGTATTTGGGGGAATTATGATAGCCGTGTTGTCATTGGCTAAGTTGCTCACCTACTTGTTAGAGCACTTCCCCATCCAACTCTGGTCTTTCTTTTTTGGACTTATCATTGCCTCTGCCCTCTTGGTAGGCAAACAAGTCACTCAATGGTCGATGGGTGGCATCCTGGCTGGTATTGTAGGTGTTGTACTTGCCTACTTTATTACTATTACGTCAGGGGCACAAACCAGTGAAGCAATGTGGTTTGTGTTTGTTGCTGGCATGATTGCCATCTGTGCTATGATTTTACCAGGTATATCGGGTAGCTTTATATTAGTATTGCTAGGCAAGTATACTTTTATTCTAGCGGCACTCAAAGAGTTTAAAATCAGCATTATAGCTGTTTTTATGAGCGGATGTATTGTAGGTATTTTATCGTTTTCTCACTTATTGGGCTGGATGTTGAAAAGGTATTACAACCTTACCATTATATTTTTAATTGGTATTATGATTGGCTCACTCAATAAGGTTTGGCCTTGGAAAAAGGTGTTGGAAACCTACACAGATAGTCATGGCAAAGTAAAACCATTGCTTGAAAAAAGCATTTTACCATCACAATTTGAGGGTGACCCTTACCTAATGTATGCCATCATATTTGCAGTAGTAGGCTTTGCATTGGTATATATTATAGAGCGATTGGCTCCTAAGCAAGTGAATTAAAAGAACAGTAACAAACGAGTAAAATAAAAAATATGCGTCAGTTTGGTTTGATCGGTTTCCCCCTCTCCCACTCCTTTTCGAAAAAGTATTTTAGCGAAAAGTTTGAGCGGGAACAAATTGCTCAGGCAAATTACGAGTTATACCCGTTGCCTTCAGTAGATGACTTGCCTCAGTTGATTGATCAGACAGCTCATTTGGTAGGGTTAAACGTAACCATCCCTCATAAACAAACAGTAATCCCTTTGTTGGATCACTTAGATGCTTCAGCCAAACAAGTGGGTGCTGTAAATGTGATTAAAATTGATGCGGACGGAAAAAAAACCGGGTACAACTCTGACTACTTTGGCTTTAAACAATCGTTGCTCAATACAAGTATTCTCCTTGAGCCCACCACTCAGGCATTGGTCTTGGGTTCGGGCGGAGCGTCAAGAGCTGTCATGGCAGCTTTTGATGACTTACACCTGAAGTACCAGGTGGTGTCGCGTAAGCCGTCAACTGACCAACCCCAGCAAATAAGTTATCAAGAGGTGAGCCCCAGCTTAATTGAAAGTCATCAGATTATAGTAAACACAACGCCATTGGGGATGCATCCTCATACAGATGCTTGCCCGGCACTACCTTATGAGGCACTAGGCACTCAACACTTGCTGTTTGACCTGGTATATAACCCTGAACAAACTTTGTTTATGAAAAAGGGGGGGACACAAGGTGCCAAGGCAGTCAATGGGTTGGAAATGCTGCACCTTCAGGCCGAAAAAGCCTGGGAAATTTGGAATAGTTAGAAAGCCTAACAAGGTTCTAGCGACTAGGCGCTAGGCACACCCTGTTCTATAGGCAACTAACAAATTATAGTATACTTATTTTCAGTTAATTGTAAACCCTCCTGGTTTAAGTCTTCTGACTTAATACCTAAGAATAGAGGCAAGTTTTTAGCTTGCTTGTGAACGAAAGTTAAAAACTTTATTCTATTTGAGGGCTTAAGTTGAAAAAAACTTAAGATAGTAAATTAATAGTATACTTATTTGACCCTCAATGTACTACAAATGAGCTCAACATAGTTAAACAGGACCTGCCTAGTAGGAACTATGCCGACATCCCGCTTGCGAGGCACCGATATGCATCGGTATCTAAGAACTTGTCGCTTGAAGCTTGTACCTACTTAACGCTGTGGATCATTAAAAACCAATAAAATAATGAAATTACGTTGTACACATAACAGCTTGCGAATAAGGGTGAGAAAATCGGATTTAGACACACTTCGCCAACAAAAAATAGTCAGCGAATCGGTGCAGTTTTCTCCTCAAACAACGCTTACGTTTTCTCTACAAATAGTGGCAGATAGTACTCAGGTAAGTGCTACTTTGCAGCAAAACGACATTACTGTATATTTGCCAGCAAACATTGCCAACACCTGGATCAATACTTCACAAGTAGGCATTGAAGTACATCAGGAGCTGCCCGAAACCGCACAACATTTACATGTGTTGATAGAAAAAGATTTTCCCTGCAACGACCGTGAGGAAGAAGACAAGGCTGACACCTTCTGGGAACTGGCAAAAGACCCGGAAAACCCTAATATTTGCTGATTGGCAGTGGTTTTGGAAACCATTGTATGGGTTTTGGCACAAGCCCTTGTATTTACTTTTTTTATTTCTATTTTTTGGTTAAACTTGTAGGATAGACTTAGTTAAAACAGGCATTATAAGGCTTTGAGGCTTTTAAAATTGGCAAATACCTGTAGTTTGCCAATGACTATTAACCTGACAAAACAATGGCAGAAAATACGCCCAAAAAACCTATAAAAGAAAAAAAAGGACGCAAACGAAGTAACATTAGTTTGCTCAATACCATCAACCGAATCGACAGTTTGGTAGAAAACGGTATTCCAACCAACTATATTCCCCACCTGGTATTTTTGGCAGTATTGGGTATATTTTACATCGGCAACTCTCACTATGCCGAAAGCATGATCCGCCAAACCAACAAACTGGAGTCTCAGGTAGAAAACCTACGCTCTAACTATACTTCGCGTAAGGTAGAGTTTATGTATTCGAGCAAGCAATCAGAAATTATAAAAGCAGTAGAAGAAAAGCAACTTAGGCTAAAAGAAAGCAATAAAAACTTGTATAAAATAAAGCTTAAGAAAAATCAAGAAGAAAACACCGAAAAGTAAAAAAGCAAAAAAGTGAGTATAAAACGTGACATATTGATACGGGTACAACTGTCGTTTTTGGCGGTTATTGTTGTATCTACCGCTATCATTGCCAAGGTGGTGTACATTCAGTTTGTAGAAGAAGATAAATGGCAAAAAATTGCTAAAGAAAACGCCCTGGACTACAAAGTAACAAAGGCCATCAGAGGAGATATATACGCCGAAAACGATGCCTTGCTTGCTACCTCTGTACCTAGTTTTAAGCTATCGTTTGACCCTATGATAGCGGCTGACTCGGTTTATAAAAATGGCATCGCGGTTTTGTGTGATTCGCTCTCGAAGCATTTCAAAGACAAAACCTCAGAAGAATATTACCGAAAAATAAACGATGCCCGACTTGCCAAACGACGTTATTTGGTATTGACCAATCGCCCCATTAATTACTACGAACAACAACGCCTTGCCAAGTGGCCTATTTTCAATCAGGGACAACGCAGAGGAGGAGTATTGTTTGAAAAAATATCTAAACGTACTTACCCATTTGGTGACCTGGCCGAACGTTTGATTGGGCGAATTGATGAAAAGGGAAGTGGAATTGTAGGGTTGGAAAAAAGCTTTAATGATACACTTGCCGGAATCAATGGAGAGGCTTTGTATCAAAAAATTGCCGGGGGCGATTGGAAACCTATTCAGACTAACTCTCGAATTCGCCCAATAGATGGCTACGATATTTACTCTTCTATTGATGTAAATATGCAAGAAATGGCCTCCAACGCCTTGGAAAACAGGGTGATTACTACAGACGCAGACTTTGGCTGTGTAGTAATCATGGATGTAAAAACCGGGTATGTAAAAGCCATGGCTAACTTAAGCCGAACCAAAGAAGACAGCACTTTTTCGGAACGTTATAACTATGCCATTGGCGACTATGGAAGCATAGACCCAGGTTCTACTTTTAAACTTGCTTCGGCGCTTGCTTTGTTTCAGCATACCGATGTAAAACTAAACGATACGGTAGAAACAGGTAACCGAAGGTTTCGCTATGCCGACGCAGTAATGACTGATGATGGTCCCGGGGGACGCTTAACTGTACAACAGGCGTTTGAGTACTCGTCAAATATTGGTGTATCTAAATTAATGAACAAGTACTTTAACCAGACCGACCCCCAAAGAAATTTATTGATTGATTATTTTGAAAAATTATGGTTAGCCAAACCACTCAATTTTCAGATTGTAGGGGAGGCACAACCTATCATCAAACGCCCTACTGACCCTACCTGGAGTGGGGTTACTATTCCGTGGTTGTCTATAGGCTACGAGTGTAAGGTGTCGCCTTTACAAATACTTACCCTGTATAATGGCATAGCAAATAATGGCAAATTGATGAAGCCACAAATTGTCAAAGAAATTCGCAAAGCTGATCGTCGCATCAAACAATATGTCCCTATCATTCTCAATGAACAAATGTGCTCGCCAGAGGCTTTACGCAAAGCTCAAACAATATTAAGAGGAGTGGTTCAACGAGGTACTGCCCGCTCTATCAATAGCAGGGCTTACCAAATTGCGGGTAAAACCGGTACTTCGCAAAAAGTAGTAAACCGAGGAGGACGCAAAAGATATGTCAAACAGTATAAGACGTCTTTTGTGGGCTACTTTCCGGCCGACAATCCCAAGTATAGCTGCATTGTAGTGATAGATAACCCTCGCAGAGGCAAACGTTCGGGTGGTGGCATAGCCGCTCCTGTATTTAGAAAAATAGCTGACCAGTTACACGCCAGAGACGTAGAAATGCGCCAGATGAGTTCTTCAGGCAGTTTTACAATGGCAGACGTATCTAACTTTCCCAGAAAACACATTGGTCATAAAAAAGATTTGAACGTGATAGCCAAAGAATTGAATGTAGTTACTGTAGACAGCAGTGGTACTATGGACTGGGTAAGACCTTTTCGTCGTAAGCTGGCTGTACAATGGAAAAAACACCGTTTGTCAAGCAAAGGAGTGCCCAACGTCATAGGAATGACCCTACGCGACGCGCTCTATGTGCTCGAAAACCGTAAAATGAAGGTGTCATTTGCCGGACGAGGCAGGGTAAAGAGCCAATCGGTCATGCCGGGCGCTTCTATTCCTTCTGATGGCAAAATATTACTCATACTTAAAAAATAACCACCACAACAGATTAGCTCACTATGTCGAACAAGAAAAAGCAACAAGTAACACCCAGCAAGAAAAAAGGAGGTGGCTTTACCCGTTTTTTGTTATTTATTGTCTTGGTTGGAGGTATAGGAGGAGGTGTCTATATCTACCTCAACCCACAAACTGACCCTTCAATCAAAGTCGCCATTAGTTTTTACAATCACTTGCAAAGCAAAAACTATGAGCAAGCAGTGGCTATGTTTGACAAAAACATGTTTAAGCAACGCACCAAAGAAGAGTGGATTCAGTGGCTCAAACAACGAAACGAACAATACAACGGAATCAATGGGTACAAGCTCAATCAAGTATCTAAATTGAGTGACAGCCAAAACAATAAGCGACTGGTGTATACCTCGGTTCAGTACGGCGACTCTACCCGTTACGAACAAGTACATTTTTTGCAGGCGGGCGAACAATACAAAGTGCTCGACTACCTCACCAAACGCAGTAAAGACGAAGCAAACCGCCATACTACTTTAAACTGATATGACATTGACCCTAGGAGAAGTACCTTGTTTTGATTTATTCATTGCCTTATTCGGTAGCTCATGAATACTTCTTCTCGTGGTGTACCCCAAGCCCCCAAACGCAGCCTGACTGCCTGGGTCAAACTCTCCATTATTTTACTCACTGGTGCCTTGGGCGGTTATTTTTTTTCCTACCTTCTGCAAGACAACCTCTACACTCCATCGCTGTATCATAAACTTGCCTTGTTGCCTGTTTTGCTGGGCGTTGTATTACTGGTACTCATCGTACACGAAGGGGGGCATGTGCTTGCCGGATGGTGGGTAGGATTTGAATTTCGTATGGTCACCGTTGGTCCTTTTATGCTCCAAAAAGAAGGAGAAAAAATTCGCTTTCGCTGGAATACCCGCCTCAATGCTGCGGGTGGGCTTGCCCTGTGCCTACCCAAAACAGAGCAAAACCTAAGGCACAATTTCATTAAGTTTGTGGCAGGTGGTCCCATAGCCAGCCTATTATTTGCTCTGTTTTGCCTGAGTGCGTATTACTTTACCAATCACCACGCTCAAGGGGGAACACTCTCCAGTTTTTGGTTATTGAGCGGCACCCTGTCAGGCATGATATTTTTTACTACCATTATCCCTATGCGCTCTAAAGGCTTTTTTTCTGATGGTGCCCGCATACTAAACCTGGTAAGAGGCGGAAAAGAAACCACCATAGATTTAGTCGTACTTACTACCACAGTAGCTTCTTCTTCGGGCATTCGTCCTCGCCATTTAAATGTAGCCCCCATTGCCCAAATACTCGAAAGTGAACGCGCCCACCCTTTTATTCCTTACTTACAGCTGTACATGTACACCCACCTGATAGACCAGCAAAAACCAGCCGCCGCCTATCCTTACTTATTAGAGGCATTGGCAGGCAGGCACCACATACCTACCGGGTACCAGGCAATGCTTTGGCTAGACCTGGCTTTTTATCAGGCCTATTATTTACAAAAACCTCAAGAGGCACAAGAAACGTTGCAAAAAGCCAAAATAAATGCAGTAACTCCCACTCACTTGATACACAAAAGCAAAGCAGCCATTTGGTGGGCAGAAGGTGCCCACCAAGCCGCACTACAAGAAGCCTATCAAGCACTGGAAGCCCTGAGTCAGTCTACCGATAAAGGTGGGGCCATTGCCGAAGAAGAGTTCCTCCAACAATTTATTCAGGCTTTAGAAAACACAAGGTACTAACGTCCAATCAATATAAAGTTGCTCCAGTATTTGGGGTGGAGCGTGGGTTCTTGGCTGAGCAACTGGCGTTTGGCAAAACTTAAGGCGTGGCTGTAGGGCACCTGCCCAAACAACGCCTGGTTGTAAAACAAAATCATCAGTTTTTTGGTGTACACATCATCGGCTTCCCACAACGACGAAACCACGCTTTGGGCTCCCGCGTGCAAAAAACCCCGCGCCAAAGACATGACCCCTTCGCCCACCTCAAACTTGCCCACCCCCGACTCGCAACTGCTCAGCACCACCAATTGCGCCTTGAGCGGCAAATAGTAAATGCGCTCGGCATACAAATAGGTAGAGTCAGCTTGAGGCTGAGGAGCAAAATGAATGCGCGCCAGGCGTGCCTCGCGGAGGTTGGCGGTGCTGTGGCTGGCAATGTGCAAAATGTCCAACTGGCTCACCTGGCGTAAAAACTCCCGCCGGGTAGCCGCCTTAGACAAATAGGCAGCGGCATCATGCTTTTTTTGCTTAAAAAAATTGTACACGGCGCTTACCTCTGCCTTGCTTTCGGGCAACAAGCCCTCATTGGCGCGGGTAGTCATGACTTGTCCCTTGCCCCCGCTAAACGGGGCAAAACCCGCAAAACGGAGGCGGTGCGTGGCAGACCAAGATAGGCGACGCTCGTTTTGCCACCACAAGCTCGCCGAATAATGGTAGCTAAGGGTATGTTGTTTCACTAAATAAGGTAACTGACCAAAAGACCGCCAGGTAGATTGATAAGGTTGGGTAACTAAAGCTTCGAGGGGCACGCTCAATAAGGTAGGGTTGGTTACTATTATTTTTTGTTTGGTGCGCAACAGCTTTTGCAGGGGTGCCAGCAAACATTGGTACGCTTGATAACTCTTGCGGGCAAAAACTGACAAACGTTGTTCTTGTTGCAGGGCATTGTAGTAGGCATTTAAAGCCGCGGTTACCTGTTTTTGGGGAGGCAAAGTGTATACCTGAAAATCGTCACGGGTAATGGCCAATACATGGCTTTGCTCCTTGCCCCAAACATAGCTCAACACCACCGATTGACTGTCTAGTTTTTGCTGGATCTGGGGCACGGTTGCCGGCTTGCTCTGAAACCGTAAACGGTAATATTTGGGGAATTTTTGGGCGTAAGCCTCATTGAGCATATCTTGTTGGCGGATCATCCTAAAAATAGAATCCTGGTACGCTGTTTTTTGCCGGGCATTGCTTGCCGTCAATGCTTTTTGCTGATAGTACGCCCGCTGTTGTTTCAAATACATTTCTTGATTGACTAAGGAATCGGGCAAACGCACCATTACTTTAGCCCGACGCGTCTGCAACGACTTGGCAAGCACATTCGCGTGACTACGTTGGGCAAAATAAAACGCCAGGTGTTGGTATTTTTTGTCTTGGGTTTTGGCGTATAATCGTTGGCAGACTTGAATGGCTTCGGGGTATACCTTTTGGGAAAAATGATAGTTTCGATGGCTGCTCTGAGATTGCACTTCTATGGTGACACTATCATACAATTGGTAATTATATATAGAGGCTTTGAGGTCTTTTAAGCTATCAGAAAACAAGGAGAATGCTTTAGCCTTACGTAGTAGTAAATATAAATATTTATGAGGATACTTACTGTTTTTTACACTGGTATGATGATAAATATTCAAAGTATCTGTAAAGTGACTCACTACATAACTAAGTCCTTTTTGTACACGCTTTAATGCTGCCAAATAGTTCTTTTTTTTAATGGATAACCAAGCCAAGTTTCCGTAAGCAGACCCTATATTTTGATGTTTTCCATTATAACGTTTTTTAGCTACCACAAGCGCCTTCAGGTAATACTGCTCACTTAATAAAAGCTTATTTTGACTCAAATATAAATATCCCATATTGGTGTAATAACCTTCCCACCCTCTTTGAATGTATTTACGGGCTCGTTGTAAATATTTAAGTGCCAAATCATATTTTTTTTGTTTCATAAAACAAATGCCCATCCTTATAAAATAAACACTAAATCTAGTATCTCCTTCGGGAATCATTTTTTTGAGCAATTGATAATTATTATTATAAGCTTCTATCGCTTTTGCATACATTCCTTGAGACTGATACAGCCCACCTAGGCCATTCCACAACCAAGCTAAACGTAGCCGCAGACCATTTTTTCGATAAATCTTGGCGGCTTTGTAATAGTAAAAAACTGCTTTTTCAGTGTTTACCCCTGAGCGAGAATAATAATCCCCGATGTAATCATAGACTTTGGCTACACTTACAGAGTCTTGACGCTTCTGAAATAATTTCAAAGCGATTTTTGCCTTCAATAGCACCTGTTGGCTATAAATAGCTAGCAGCCGATAACAAGACAACTGATATCTAATACACTTCGCCCGTTGTGTCTCAAAACCTTGTGTCTTAAATATTTCAGCTGATTTTTGAAATTTCAGCAAAGCACTATGCATTTTATAAGCAAAGTATAGCTTCTTCCCCTCCTCAAACAACCGATGCGCCTCTAAAGTATCTACTTTGGTTTGCCCATAAGTGGCATTGAATGATAAAAGGGCGAGTAAAAAAATGATCCAGGTTTTCATAGAGTGAGCGTGGTTTGTTTAGCGTCCAATCAATATAAAGTTGCTCCAGTATTTGGGGTGTAGCGTGGGGTCTTTGTTGAGCAACTGGCGTTTGGCAAAGCTTAAGGCGTGGCTGTAGGGTACCTTTTGAAACAACGCCCGATTATAAAACAAAATCATCAGTTTTTTGGTGTACACATCATCGGCTTCCCACAACGACGAAACCACGCTTTGGGCACCCGCGTGCAAAAAGCCCCGCGCCAAAGACATGACCCCTTCGCCCGCCTCAAATTTGCCCACCCCCGACTCGCAACTACTCAATACCACCAATTGCGCCTTGAGCGGCAAATAATAAATACTTTCAGCATACAAATAGGTAGAGTCGGACTGGGGCTGAGGAGCAAAATGAATGCGCGCCAGGCGTGCCTCGCGGAGGTTGGCGGTACTGTGGCTCGCAATGTGTAATATGTCCAACTTGCTCACCTGGCGTAAAAACTCCCGCCGGGTAGCCGCCTTAGACAAATAGGCAGCGGCATCATGCTTTTTTTGCTTAAAAAAATTGTACACGGCGCTTACCTCTGCCTTGCTTTCGGGCAACAAGCCCTCGTTGGCGCGGGTGGTCATTACTTGCCCCTTGCCCCCGCTAAACGGGGCAAAACCCGCAAAACGGAGGCGGTGCGTGGCAGACCAAGATAGGCGGCGCTCGTTTTGCCACCACAAGCTCGCCGAATAATGATAAGTCAAGCGGTGTTTTTTCACCAAATAAGGCAACTGACCAAAAGCCCCCCAACCAGGTTGGTAAGCTTGAGTCACCAAGGCTTCGAGAGGCACGCTCAATAAGGTAGGGTTGGTTACTATTATTTTTTGTTTGGTGCGCAACAGCTTTTGCAGGGGTGCCAGCAAACATTGGTACGCTTGATAACTCTTGCGGGCAAAAACTGACAAACGTTGTTCTTGTTGCAGGGCATTGTAGTAGGCATTTAAAGCCGCGGTTACCTGTTTTTGGGGAGGCAAAGTGTATACCTGAAAATCGTCACGGGTAATGGCCAATACATGGCTTTGCTCCTTGCCCCAAACATAGCTCAACACCACCGATTGACTGTCTAGTTTTTGCTGGATCTGGGGCACGGTTGCCGGCTTGCTCTGAAACCGTAAACGGTAATATTTGGGAAACTTTTGGGCGTAAGCCTCATTGAGCATATCTTGTTGGCGGATCATCCTAAAAATAGAATCCTGGTACGCTGTTTTTTGCCGGGCATTGCTTGCCCTCAGTGCTTTTTGTTGATAATATGCCCGCTGTTGTTTCAAATACAACTCTTGGTTGATCAAAGAATCGGGCAGCTGAGCCATTGCCTGAGCCCGGCGCGTCTGCACTGATTTGGCAAGCACATTCGCGTGACTACGTTGGGCAAAATAAAACGCCAGGTGCTGGTATTTTTTGTCTTGGGTTTTAGCGTACAATCGTTGACAGACTTGAATGGTTTCAGGGTATATCTTTTGGGAAAAATGATAGTTTCGATGGCTACTCTGAGATTGTATTTTTATGGTGACACTATCATACAATTGGTAATTATACAAAGAAGCTTGGAGGTCTTTCAGGTTATCAGAAAGTAAAGAAAAGGCCTGGGCTTTATGACGAAGCAAGATTGAATGTCTTAAGACGTTTTTATTATTTTCAGCAGTAGAGTGTTGATAAATATTGAGCGTATCTATAAAATGGCTCACTACATAACTAAGACCTTTTTGTAGCTGCTTTAATGCTATCAAAGGGTCTTTTTTTTCAATGGATAAACGAGCTAATCTACCGTACATTTCCCCTATGTTTTGATGTTTTCCCTGGTAACGTTTTTTAGCTACTGCAAGTGCCTTCAGGTAATACTGCTCGCTCAATAATAATTTATTTTGAAAAAAATATACCCTTCCTATCTTTATATAATACCCCTCCCTATTTCCTTTATTATACTTACCAGCTTGTTGTAAATATTTAATTGCTAAATCATATTTTTTTTGTTTCGTAAAACACAGGCTCATATTCGAAAAGTAGTAACCCAAACGAGCATCTCCTGCGGGCAACAACTTTTGAAGCATTTGGTGGCTTTTTTCAAAACAAGTAACGGCTTTCTTATATTTTTTTTGATCTACATATATATAACCCATATTGTTCCACAGCCAAGCTACATTCACACTCATTTTATAACCATTTTTTTGATAAATAGCTATAGATTTTTGATAGTAAAAGAGTGCTTTGTCAATATCTATCCCTGAATCAGAATAATAATCCCCAAGGATATCATAGGCCTTGGCTACATTTACAGAGTCTTTGTGCTTCTGAAATAATTTCAAGGCACTCTCTGCCTTCAATAGCACCCGTTGGCTATAAATAGATAGCAACCAATAACAATGCAACTGATATGTAATACACTTCGCCTGTTGTATCTCAAAACCTTGTGCCTTAAATATTTTAGCTGATTTTTGAAATTTCAGCAAGGCTTTATGCATTTTGTAAGCAAATAATAACCTCTCCCCCTCCTCAAACAACCGATGTGCCTCTAAAGTGTCTGCTTTGGTTTGCCCATAAGTGGCATTGAATGATAAAAAGGCGAGTAAAAAAATGATCAGTGTTTTCATATAGTGCATCTTGTTGGTTTAGCGTCCAATCAATATAAAGTTGCTCCAGTATTTGGGGTGGAGCGTGGGTTCTTGGCTGAGCAGATGGCGTTTGGCAAAGCCCAAGGCGCGGCTGTAGGGCACTTGCCCAAACAATGCCTGGTTGTAAAACAAAATCATCAGTTTTTTGGTGTACACATCATCGGCTTCCCACAACGACGAAACCACGCTTTGGGCACCCGCGTGCAAAAAACCCCGCGCCAAAGACATGACCCCTTCGCCCGCCTCAAACTTACCCACTCCCGACTCGCAACTGCTCAATACCACCAATTGCGCCTTGAGCGGCAAATAGTAAATGCTCTCGGCATACAAATAGGTAGAGTCAGCTTGGGGCTGAGGAGCAAAATGAATGCGCGCCAGGCGTGCCTCGCGGAGATTGGCGGTGCTGTGGCTCGCAATGTGCAAGATGTCTAATTTGCTCACCTGGCGTAAAAACTCCCGCCGGGTAGCCGCCTTAGACAAATAGGCAGCCGCCTCGTGCTTTTTTTGTTTAAAGAAATTGTACACAGCGCTTACCTCTGCCTTGCTTTCGGGCAACAAGCCCTCGTTGGCGCGGGTGGTCATGACTTGCCCCTTGCCCCCGCTAAACGGGGCAAAACCCGCAAAATGGAGGCGTTGACGCTTGATAGACAAAGAAGGGCGGCGCTCGTTTTGCCACCACAAGCTCGCCGAGTAATGGTAACTTAGGGTATGTTGTTTCGCCAAATAAGGCAACTGACCAAAAGCCCCCCAGGTAGATTGATAAGGTTGGGTAACCAGGGCTTCGAGAGGCACGCTCAATAAGGTAGGGTTGGTTACTATTATTTTTTGTTTGGTGCGCAATAGCTTTTGCAGGGGCGCCAGCAAACATTGGTACGCTTGATAACTCTTGCGGGCAAAAACTGGCAAACGTTGCGCTTGTTGCAGGGCATTGTAGTAGGCATTTAAAGCCGCGGTTACCTGTTTTTGGGGAGGCAAAGTGTATACCTGAAAATTGTCACGGGTAATGGCCAACACATGGCTTTGCTCCTTGCCCCAAACATAGCTCAACACCACCGATTGACTGTCTAGTTTTTGCTGGATCTGGGGCACGGTTGCCGGCTTGCTCTGAAACCGTAAACGGTAATATTTGGGGAATTTTTGGGCGTAAGCCTCATTGAGCATATCTTGTTGGCGGAGCACTCTAAAAATAGAATCCTGGTACGCTGTTTTTTGCCGAGCATTGCTTGCCGTCAATGCTTTTTGCTGATAGTACGCCCGCTGTTGTTTCAAATACATCTCTTGATTGACTAAGGAATCGGGCAACTGTGCCACCGCCTGAGCCCGGCGCGTCTGCACTGACTTGGCAAGCACATTAACATGACTCCGTTGGGCAAAATAAAACGCCAGGTGTTGGTATTTTTTGTCTTGGGTTTTGGCGTACAATCGTTGGCATACTTGAATGGCTTCAGGATATATCTTTTGGGAAAAATAATAGTTTCGATGGTTGCTCTGAGATTGCACTTCTATGGTGACACTATCATACAATTGGTAATTATATAGAGAGGCTTTGAGGTCTTTTAAGCTATCAGAAAACAAGGAGAATGCTTTAGCCTTATGTAGTAGTAAATATAAATACATATAAGGATGTTTACTATTCCTCACACTGGTATGATGATAAATATCCAAAGTATCTATAAAATTACTCACTAAATAACTAAGTCCTTTCTGTACACGCTTTAATGCTGAAAAATAATCTTTTTTTTCAATAGATAAACGAGCCAAACTCTCGTAAATACCTCCTATATTTTGATGTCTTCCATTGTAACGTTTTTTGGCTAGTGCAAGTGCCTTCAGGTAATACTGCTCACTTAATATAAGCCTACTTTGAAAGAGGTATAAATCTCCCAAGTTACTATAATACCCCTCCCTCCTTCCCTTACTATACTTGCCTGCTTGCCGTAAATATTTAATTGCCACATCATATTTTTTCTGCGCTCGAAAACACAGGCTCATATTCGAAAAGTAGTAACCCAAACGAGCATCTCCTACGGGCAACAACTTTTGCAGCATTTGGTGGCTTTTTTCAAAACAAGTAACGGCTTTCTTATATTTTTTTTGAACCATATATATATTACCTATACTATTCCATAGCCAAGCTACATTCACACTCATTTTATAACCATTTTTTTGATAAATAGCTATAGATTTTTGATAGTAAAAGAGTGCTTTGTCAATATCTATTCCTGAATCAGCGTAATGCCCCCCCAGGATAGCATAGGTCTTGGCTACATTAAAAAAATCTTTGTGTTTCTGAAATATTTTCAAAGCATACTCCGCCTTCAATAGCACCTTAGGATTATGAATAGTTAACCATCCATAACAATACAACTGATACATAATACACTTCGCCTGTTGTATCTCAAAACCTTGCGCTTTAAATAAGTTACTGGCTTGTTGAAGCTTTTTTAAAGCTTTATACCCTTCCTGAGTAAAGAGTAGTTTCTTCCCCTCCTTTACTAATCGATGCGCCTCTAAAGTATCTACTTTGGTTTGCCCATGAGTGGCATTGAATGATAAAAGGGCGAGTAAAAAAATGATCCAGGTTTTCATAGAGTGAGTGAGGTTTGTTTAGCGTCCAATCAATATAAAGTTACTCCAGTATTTGGGGTGCAAATAAGGCTCTTGGGCAACCAATTGGTTCTTGGCAGCGTGTAGCGCCTGGGTATAGTTTTTTCGGTGGTACAATATGTTTTGGTAGAGCAATACCATCAGTTTTTTGGTGTAGTAGTCGTCAGCTTCCCACAACGACGAAATCACACTTTTGGCACCCGCGTGCAAAAAACCCCGCGCCAAAGACATTACCCCTTCGCCGGGAACAAACTTGCCCACGCCCGACTCACAACTGCTCAATACGACCAATTGCGCCTTGAGCGGCAAATAATAAATACTCTCGGCATACAAATAGGTAGAGTCGGGCTGGGGCTGAGGAGCAAAATGAATGCGTGCCAGACGGTCTTCGTTGAGGTTGGCGGTACTGTGGCTGGCAATGTGCAAGATGTGGGCAACGCCTTCGGTTTCGGGCATTTCTTGCAGGCTATTTACAAATTGCCCCAAGGTAGCCTGGGTAGACAAATAGGTATAACTGGCTTGCCGCCTGTTTTTGAACAATTGAGCAATGGCTTTGACCTCAAGCCCACTATTGGGCAACTGCCCCTCTGCGCTGCTCACGGGCAGTTTTTGATTGAACGGGGCAAACCCATAAAACCTTACCGGAGCAGGCGGCTGGTGGTGGGTAGGGCCTTTTTGGTTGAGCCACCAAAGGCTCGCCGAATAATGGTAATGCATTTGAAAACGGCGGTTGAGGTATTGCAAGGCGTTGAACTGTCCTTTTTGAATCAACCAACGCGGGGGCTTGCGCATAATGAGCGCCTCCATAGGCACACTCAATAAGGTAGGTTCTGTAATCACCAACTCGTTTTGATACGCCAAATAAGGAATGAGTGGACGCATCAGGGCAAGATACAGTTGATGGCTTGCTTTGACAAATGAGTCCATCGGGTTTTCGTTTTGAATGTCGTTGTAAAAATCATTGATCAAGGTGGTAAGCCGGGCAGTGCTCCCCAAACGAATCAGACGTACTTGAGACGCAGTAATCACAAAAGCATAACTTTGCTCGGTGGCCAGGGTATAGGCTATCACAGCAGTTTTAGAGTACAAACGGTTTTGAATCTGCCGCAAGGTAGCAAGGTTTGCCTTGTTGCGCAGGGCGTGCAACCGGGGATATTGTTTTTTTAAGGCGGTTGCCCATTGGCGATACGCCTGTTTTACCTTAAACAATTGATTGCGGTAGTTTTGTGCCTGTATGCCCTGAGAACGTTGCGCCAGTTTTTGCTCAAAAAAAGCAATTTGTTGTTTATAGCTCAAGTCTTTTTGCCTCAGCGTATCTGCCACCAGGTTTTTCCGCTGGTTTTCCAGCTCCGACATAGACTTACGCAATACTTGCGATTTGCTCTTTTCTGAAAAATAAAATGCTTCGGTAATAAACTTTCGGCGCAAGGTAGTGCCTTTGGGATAAGACAAAGCTATTTGGGCGCTTATCACAAACGCTTTTTGGTAAATGCTTTGGTTACGCTCTTCGGCAAGCAATTGGTCTAGTCGATTTTGTTGGTCAAACTGCATCCGGTCTGCCAAACGGTCGCACAGACGCAAGGTTTCCAAAGCAAGCAATAATTGCTGCTTGTTTTTCCCCTGGGTAGCCAGGTAATTCAGGCATTCAGCCTTGAAACGCAATGCTTTCAACAAAAATTTACGGTTAAAATAGTAGGTCAAAGGTGGATTGGTAAACAGCGTGGTATCTTTGAAATTATACACGTTTGCTACCAAGCTTTTCTGAAACCATCGCAACGCCAGTTGATATTTATTTTGTTGAAAATAGGCTAACCCGGTATATACATAGTTTTTGGCCAATATTGGGTGATGGTCGCCGTATAGTGTCATTTGCATGCCACGGGCTTTGCCAAAGTATTTGAGCGCCAATGGATAGTTTTTGTTCGGCTGCGAGATCAACACACTGCCTAAGTCGAGGTAAGTTTGGGCAATGTCGGGGTGTGCGTCTCCGTATATGGTCTCGTACATTTGCAGGGCTTGTTGATGATGCTGTCGGGCTGCCTTGTACTGGCGTCCTTTTTGGTAAGACTGCGCCAGGCTATTCAACACCAAAGCTACCGAAGGGTGTTCTACCTGGTATATTTTGCGGTATATTTTCAATGCTTTTTCGAACGCAATACGCGCACTTAGGTATTTGCCTTGTTGCTGCAGGGCTTGCCCCATACTATGAAGATTGTCTGCCTGATAGGTATGATTTGCCGGGAGCTGTTTTTGGTAAATATCTGCTGCTTTGTAATAATAATCCAGCGCCTGGCTATAGGCATATTTGCTATGAAAAACAGTGCCCAGGTAATGGTAGCCCAGTCCTGCCATTGCGGCACCCTCCCCATACAACGTGCGCGCTATGGCAATAGATTTTAATAAATACTCTTCTGCTTTGTAATACCTGTGTACCACCCTCGATACAACGCCCAGATTGCGGTAGGTGTGGGCTATTTCGGAATGTATCGCATTGATGCCCAGCGCTTTTTTCTGCATAATGAGCGCCTGTTGATGGTGTACGATGGCTTCTACATATTGGCCGCTCATTTGGTCTACTACCCCCAAATGATTGTAAGCGACTGATGCCACCAAATGCCCAGGTCCCAAATACGCGTTACTCATTTTTATTACTTTGTGGGCAAGCTTGCGGGCTTCTGTTAGCTTACCCAAACGCCACCAGCACTCTGTGGCTTCATTTTGACAATTGAGGTGGCGTTGCCAACGCAGGTTTTGGGCATATATTGCAGCTGCTTTGTCCCAAAACAAAATAGCGGCTACATATCGGTTATGCTGCATCAAAGCGTCGGCTTTTTTACAATAAAGGCGTGCCCGGAGACTGTCAGCAGGGGTTGCCTGAAGATGAAAGGCAAGAGAAAAAGTAAAAAATAAGGTGAAAAAGAATGTTTGAATACTTGTGCTCATTAAAATAAGTTATCAGGTCGTTGTAGCAAACTCATGGAGATGAGTTCTGTATAGTTTACACACAAATCTAACTCTTATTTTAAACTGATATGCAATAATGAAGGTTCCGTATTTTTGAGAGGCAAGGTTGCCCCCTACCATCAGGCTTTAATGCCACACCCGATACACAATAAAAGCCAGAATGCCTCCGCGCAGGGTCCAGGCTGCCGTGCGTACCCAGTTGATATTGATTAGTTTTTTAATAATTTCAGCGTCGAAACCCTGGTTTGCCAATTGGTCGTGGTAAGGCATTGCCACAAAAAAAGTAATGACCCAGGTAGCACCTACCAAAAGAAACAAAAGAACACTTAGTATTAAGTCTAATTGGCTGGGGCGAATAAAAAGCATACCCAAAGCAAGTAGTAGCTCTAGCACCATAGGCACCGCCACCACCCAGGCAATATGCTCTACGTGTAGTTGATGGTAGGTATGAAAAGCCTCGGCTCCTACTTTGGCAAATCCAGGGTATTGTACCATCTGTACCAGCCAAATAAGCCCCATTAAAAAAAACGTAATCAGGAGGTTAGAAAATAAAAGAAGTTTTGCGTTCATAAATTCAAGAATTGCTCGTGCAACCGTAAAACCTGCGGCAAAACCATTTGTTGGTCGTCATTGTATACCACAAAATCAGCACGCTTTATTTTTTCCTCTTCTGCAAGTTGCTTGCCAAATATGGCTTTTACCTGTTCCTCCGATCGTTGAGGATCTCGTTGTAATACTCGCTTGATTCTCACATCTTTAGGCGCAAAAACAGTGATTACACGGTCAAGCGCCTGGTGGCTTCCTGATTCAAACATCAAAGCTGCTTCTTTGAGCAAATAAGGTGCGTTTGGATAAAGCTGAACCCAGGCAGCAAAGTCTTGCCCTACTTTGGGGTGCACCAATTGATTCAAAGTTTTTACTTTGTTACTATCGTTAAACACTTGTTTTGCCATATAAGGGCGGTTGAGCTGCCCTTGGCTATCATAAGCTTCAGTGCCAAACTCGGCCGTTACTTCTTGTTGCAACGCTTGGTGGTTGTTCATAATCCACCTTGCCCTGCTGTCGGCATCGTATATGGGTACTCCAACACAACCAAAAATACGACAGATGATGCTTTTACCAGAACCTATCCCACCAGTTATTCCGATTTTAAGAATCTTTTTTTTCGACATTCCTTAGCTTGATTTTATTGGGCACCATCTGATAGTCAGTCACCACTGCAGGTTTTATCAACTTAAGCTTAATCGTAGAGTCTGCAGGGTTTAGCTCACTAAAATCTGCATACACTTTAAATTCTTTGAGTCTTATTTGCCCCAGGTCTGATGCTTTGAAATGGAATTTTAACTGAACTGCCCGGTTAGACAATGTAAACTGTGTAGAGGAAGGAAACCCTTTGGCCATTACGGGTACTCTAAATGTTTTGGACATAAACTTTGCCACATCAAACTGTATTTTGGCGGTTTTTTTATCCTGAACAATGAGTTTTTGTTGGTTGGCAGGCAAGCTAATTGTCACCTCATTGTCATAGGCTGTTTTAATATTTTTTTCTGGCAGCTCAAGCATAAAAGGGTCTGCCAGGTTCTTTACCATTTTTTCGGGTCCCTCAAAAACCACAAACTGAGGCTCTATAGTTACTTTTCCATCTATTTGAAAGTCCTCTGCCAACGCTTTTTCATGGTAAATGCTCAATGGCAATGTACGTTTGGCGCGACGGTCAAAGGTAAAAGACAAAGTATCTGACAATACCCCCAACAACTCTACCGTTTCCAGCGATTTGCGTATTTTTGCCTGGCTCTGAGGCAAAGCAGGTAATATATAGGTTTTTTTGTGGATACTGCCATCCACATAACTTTGCAGCATGCCATTGATATCGTATACTACTGACTTGCCGCTTAAACCAAAGTACTTGGATAAGACCTGCCAGCCGGTGCCTTTGATCATGATACGAATGTGCTTGGGGAGTGGAGTGGTGGGAATAAACAAAGAATCGTTGTATTCAAAGCTTACCGGATAAGACACTTCTATGCTTTGTTCTTTGTTGAGTTCTAAAGTAAACCAAAGCATAGTAGATAAGAACAAACATACAACTATCACCTTTGCGTTACTATCGCGAAAAAGTAAGAATGCTTGTACCAGTTTATTTACCATGCTTCGGAACATTGATTTAGGACTTAGTTATTTGCCCCTATCTTACGGGTAGCATCTACAGATACAGAGTTAACGTCAAATTTAAGTTTCATAGATTTTCCATCGCCTACTTCCAGCGTTAAAACATCTCCTTCTACTTGAGCAATGGTGCCGTGTAGTCCTCCAATGGTTACTACTTTGTCACCTTTTTTGAGCCCTTCTCTAAATTGCGCCTGTGCTTTTTGCTTTTTTTGTTGGGGACGGATCATAAAGAAATAAAAAACAATCAAAATCCCAAAAATCAACAAAAGCTGGCTCATCATTGCATTGCCACCACCACCGGCTGCCTTGCCCTGCAAAAAAATCGTTTCTAACAACAACAACATCTTCTAACTATATTTTATAATATAAATGAATGCCTCCTCAGGTTTCTGAGGAGGCTTTAAAAACTTTCTGATTTATTTTTTTACAGGTCCGTTTACTTTAGCCACTGCTTTTACCTGGGCTTTAATGTTCAATACTTCTGTACCAGCAGCAGTATTGGTAGTCAAAGTAACTGTTTTGGCTTGAGTACCAGGCTTGCCCTGACTGTTGAATTGAACTTTGATTTCACCAGTTTTACCAGGCGCAATGGGTTCTTTTGGCCAATCGGGTACTGTACAACCACAAGAGCCACGCGCACTCTTTACCACCAATGGCACATCGCCACTGTTGGTAAAGGTAAAGGTATGTTTTGCTACGGTTCCTTCGGTGATTTCGCCAAAGTCGTGCGTCATTTTCTCAAATTTGATAGAGGCTTTAGGGCCGTTATCATTTTCGTTCGTAGGTTTGGTGCTCTCAGTTTTATTCTCACCAGTGGTAGATACTACCGTTTGGTTGTTGTTATTCTCTGTATTGTTATTAGCAGCACTTTCTTTAGTATTGCCTGCTACCACTGTTGCAGTGGTGTCACCATTTTCTGTCTGTGACTCTTTTGACTTGCTGTCGCAGGCGGTAAACGCCCACAACAACGTCACTACCAATAAAAGATTTCTTTTCATCAGTTTATAAATTTTAAATAGATTATACAATATTAAGGAATGGTACCAAAATAAATTTACATTCTTAACCTCATCTTTTGAGGCTATACTTTGTTAAAAAATAGCCGAATAGCGATGCTATGAGCCGACCTTCCCTCAAGCTCGCTCAACATCCACTGGATATTGCCGTACCGCGTCTAGCAACAAAATATTTTATTAAACTATAGAAATTTATTTTTACACCATTCCTAAGTTAAGTAACGTGTTTGTCCCGTGAGTGAGACTTCGGGTAAAACCCTCCAGAACAATTGACCGTTTTCACTTAGGTTTTGCTTGACAAACAAACTTTTCACGAAAACTAGTACAACGGGAACTAAATTCCTAATGATTTATTCAGCGACTTTTGCCCTCTTACTTCATCGCCAAAAAGTTAGATAGCTATGGCTATCCGCCATTTTAACGATTCGTTAGAGAACAAAATCCATCCAAATTAATTCATTATTTACTTAATCCCCATTGTACTAGTACTCTGAACATTGTCACTAAAAGAATATATGCCTGTCAGTTACCTGCAATGAGGTGCTTCTGTCAGGGTATTTTTAAACAAGCAAAGTACCGATACTGTTTGATAGGAACAGACAAAAATATCTTTTTCCTGATCAGTCGGGGCTGTAAGCAGTTTAGAGGTAGTTTCTCCTCTATAGCTACCCCCACAGCTGAAGCTACGAAAAGGTCGGCTGAGCACTACTTTTGGCTAAAAGCGCCTCGTCTCAGACCAAAACTTCTCCCTCAACATCGGTTACTTATTTTTTCGCTACTTCTTAATCTTTTCTTATTTGCTTGGTCAATTCCTCAAACTCTTTGTTTAAGTCTTTTACCCTTGCTTCCAGGTCACCCACTACTTTTTTGCCTTGAATCTTAGCCTCACTGGTAATCTCTTCTTTTCCTTGAGTTAATTCTTCGGTAAGTTGGGTAACTTTATCTTTAAGCTTAGACAAACGGTAAGTGAGTTTGTCTCTGGTTTTGTTTCCTTCTTCAGGCGCATACAAAATACCAACAGCTGCACCTACGGCAGTACCTGCAACAAAAGCAGTAATTGCGTTCGCTAATTTACTCATAATCATTTCAGTTTATAGATGTCTTTTACTTATTATCCATCAATCCACGTCCACTCTTTTTGATATCGCCCTGCTCTATCAAATCCTGAGCAATAGAATCAAGCAACCCGTTGACAAACTTTTTACTCTTGGGTGTACTATAGGTTTTTGCCAATTCTATGTATTCGTTGATGGTCACTTTTACAGGAATACTATAAAAGTTGATCATTTCACAAATCGCCATTTTCAAAATCACTTTGTCTATCAGCGCCAGGCGCTCAATGTCCCAGTTTTTGGTTTTTTTGGCAATAATGTCCTCATACCTTTGGTTACCTTCTACATTAAAGTTATAGAGGTTTTTGTAAAAAACTACATCTTCGTCCCAGTTTTTAGACAATGGCGAAAGTTCAAAGTTTTTGTTGATCGTTATTTCCGTTTCTTCTGCATCACCATCTTCCTCTTCGGTGTCTCCCATAATGGCTTTAATTGTTTTTACAGCCATACTTTGTACCACCTTTCGGTTTTCAGACCAACTCAAATCCAACTCTTCGAAATACGAGTTGGTAATTTCATGTTTAAAGATAATATTTTTCAGAATATGATTGACGATTTTTTTATCGTCTTCTGCATTATTTTGCCCTAATTTCTGGTAATTAATGTACTCTTCGTCTTCTTTGATTACCTTTTTGTACAATTCCCGCACCGTGGTACGCAAAACCGCATCGTCTATTTTACGTTGCTCTTTGGCAAGTTTTAGCGCGTCGCTGTTTTTTAATGTTTGGCAAACTACATTTTGCCCCATCTTATAGTCACCCTCAAAAATAGGGGCTTTTAACAAACTACTGGCTTTGGCTGCCTTTTCGAGGTTTACCAGCTCGGCTATCTCGGTTACCCATATCAAGCCAATCAGGTAGTTGGTATAAATAATTCTTGATTGCTGCAGCAAACGTGCTTCCAGGTTTTTCACATCTTCCTGCAGCTTATTGTGGTAAATGTCTATGGCTTTTACCAGTGTTTTTTTCGACACATCAGACGCATCAACATCAATAGTGGGCTGTTCTTGCTCATATACCTCTTTAAAAACAGCCATGATGTTTTTCTTCTCTTCGGTCAATGCATCGTTGTCTTCTTTGTACGACGCTCGTACTTGCTGCAACAACGGGGCAAACTTTTGCTCTTGCAACGCTTCTTGTTCATCGCTGTTCCAGTAGGCATCTAAAATATCCAATGCCAATTGCCTTACTTTCTCAGGCAGTTTTTTGCCTATTTGTATGTTTTCAGGCTTTCTTTGGTGATTTTTTTCAAATATCCACCCCACTTGCTTTTCATCTTCGGCAAGTTGGCTAAATCGAGTATCGAACTGTTTTTCTATCAGATCAAGAGAGAGCAGGTAGTTGGCATTACGGGAGTGTTCGAGGGCATATAAGCCCTGCATTACTTTTATCCTTAGATATCTTCTGTTCAGCATTTCGGTGATTTTCTCAAGAGTCGCGGTTAGTTTGCCAAAAATACACAATAATGACAAACTAACTGCTTATCTTATGTAAATTAAAATGTCGTTTTTAGTCGACCCACATCTTCAATACGCTTCAGGGCTATACGTACAGCCGCTTCATGGGTATTGATATTTTCTTCTTCCGCTTTTTTAAATAACTCTAAAGTAGTATCGTATATTTTTTCGGTATGAGCAAAAGCACGGTCACGGTTGTAACTTTTGATGATCTCATAATATACATTAATAATTCCTCCCGAGTTAATCAAGAAATCGGGTGCATAAATAATATTTTTGTCTTTGCAGGCGTTTGCATGTACTGTTTCATCCCTGAGTTGGTTGTTGGCAGCCCCCGCCACAATGTCACACTTCAAACGTTGCAAAGTGTCGTTGTTGATGGTAGCTCCCAAGGCACAAGGGGCGTAAATATCTACATCTAAATCATAAATTTCATCTTTGTTGACTACAGTAGCTCCAAACTTTTCTGAGACCTGCTTTAGGCTGTCTTCGTTAATATCTGATATATATACTGTAGCATTTTCGTTGGTAAGTCGCTCTACCAAATGCTCGCCTACATGCCCTACACCTTGCACCGATACTTTTTTACCCGTGAGGCTGTCAGAACCATAGGCTTTTTTGGCACTGGCTTTCATGCCAAGGTATACCCCATAAGCAGTTACAGGCGAAGGATCTCCCCCTCCTCCCATACTTTCGGGCAAACCAGACACATGCTCGGTTTCCATGCCCACATACTCCATGTCAGACGTTCCAATGCCTACATCTTCGGCAGTGATATATTTACCGGCAAGGCTGTTTACATATTTACCAAAAGAACGAAACAACGCTTCTGATTTATCAGTGCGTGAGTTACCAATAATGACAGCTTTACCCCCTCCCAGGTTAATGCCTGCCACTGAGTTTTTGAGTGTCATACCACGCGAAAGCCTCAACACATCATTCAATGCATCTGCTTCATTTTTATACATCCACATGCGGGTTCCACCAGCTGCGGGTCCTAATACAGTATTGTGAACCGCAATAATGGCTTTCAGTCCGCTTGCTTTATCGTAGCAAAAAACCACTTGTTCGTGTTCGTTCTTTACAACCTGCCCAAAGACTGAGCCTTCCTGAAATGTTGTTTCGCTCATAATATGACAATAATTGAATTGTGTAACAATGTACTTTCTATATATTTTTAACCGGACAAAATTAGTGTTTTTGTGGCATCTTTCCACTATATCGTAATGCTTTACAGGGCTTTAGGCTCCATTTGGGAACACATCGGGACGTATTTGAACAGCTTGTCAAGAGAAGCCTTTTGATAAAAAGCCAAATTTTTATTCAACAAATTCTATATATAGTTATAAAAAAAGAAGAAAATACAAGTATCTATAAAAACTACTTTGGCAGAATTTTTTAACAAAAAGACGCTTTTTTTTTTATTTTTTTATCAAAGCTTATGACTACCTTGTACGCTGTCCCACTATTTTTCGCCCTGACTTGTGTCTTCACAACTGAGTTTATGAACCCTTAAACACCAATGTATATTAATGAAAGCGCACAGCCTCCAAATCAAGTGCAGAGCAGGCAAGGGTGGTACTTTTAAAAAACCGAAGTTATTTCTAAACCCTGATTCATCGGGCAGTTTTACGGTGCTAAGTTCAATGAAATTAAAAACCAGGTAGAGTCGTGCGCCTTTTGTATGAACCATTCTCAGCCATACCGGGTTATAGTGTAAGTCTCAACCCAATTACTTTATTATATCAGATTATAAGTCTAAATTTGATCTTGGTTGGGCATGCATACAACATTCAATTAACGGGTGTGATGCTGGTTTTATCATGTATAACCATACTTGGTGTGCTTGCAATCTGCCGCAAGGCAAAGAACTATAAAACCCACCCTTACTTGACCAAATACAACTAATGAGTGGGTATCACTGCGTATTTATCAGCAATTCACGCTCATTCGCAACTCGTAATTAATCATTTGTATAAGAATGAAAGAATTAAGCTATCTGAACAAATATTTGCTTAAATATAAGTACCACCTCATACTAGGTACTATCTTTATAATCATCTCCAATTTTTTTAGCATTCTACCTGCCCAAATTGTAAGGCATGCCTTTGACCTGATCAAAGAGTCTATTGACATTTATATATTGTATAGTGGGTTCGACGCCCAAACTCAAATGTATGGGATGTTTGCCTCTACAGTATTGCTGTATGGGGCACTTATTTTGGTGATGGTACTTATTCGCGGGTTCTTTTTGTTTTTGGTGCGCCAAACTATGATCGTGATGTCACGCCATATAGAGTATGACCTTAAAAATGAGATTTACGAGCACTACCAAACTCTGCCCCTGAGCTTTTACCGCAAAAACAATACGGGTGATCTGATGGCGCGTATCTCAGAGGATGTAAGCCAGGTAAGGATGTATCTGGGACCTGCCATTATGTATGGCATCAACCTAAGTACATTGTGTATTATGGTCATCACCTATATGTTTATGGTAGACACCAAACTTGCCTTATTTACTTTATTGCCCCTCCCCTTTCTGTCTATCAGTATTTATTATGTCAATAATATTATTAACCGACGCTCCGAAGAAATTCAAAAAAGTCTTTCGGGCTTGTCTACTTTTGTGCAAGAAGCTTTTTCTGGAATCAGGGTACTCAAAGCATTTGTAAGAGAGCAGGATTCGGCCAAAAACTTTGACGCTGCCAGCGAAGATTACCGTCAAAAGAGTTTGGGGTTAGCCAAGGTACAGGCTTTATTTTTCCCTTTGATTATAAGTCTGATCGGGCTCAGCAGTGTATTGGTCATATATATTGGGGGCATTGGGGTAATGAACGGTTCTATTACGGCGGGTAATGTGGCAGAGTTTATTATGTATGTCAATATGCTTACCTGGCCAGTGGCAGCCTTGGGCTGGATCACCAGTATTACCCAAAGGGCGGCAGCATCGCAAAAACGCATCAATGAGTTTTTGAAAACCAAAACGGATATTATCTCAGAAAAAAATATAGAAGCTGAATTAGTGGGTGAAATTAGTTTTAAAAACGTTGATTTTATTTACCCCGATTCGGGCATCAATGCCTTGAAAAAAGTATCGTTTGACATCAAAAGTGGAGAAACGCTGGCTATTTTGGGTACTACTGGGTCGGGCAAAAGTACGGTAGCGGCGCTGGTTACCCGTATGTACGACACCCACCAGGGCGAGGTGTTGATAGACGGGCGCAACATCAAAGACTATAACATACCCACTTTGCGCCAACAAATTGGCTATGTGCCACAAGATGTGTTTTTGTTTTCTGACAGCATCAAAGACAACATTACTTTTGGCACCAGCGGACTCACCCAAGAGCAAGTAGAACAAGCTGCCAAAGATGCCGACTTGCACCATAATATTTTAGATTTCAAGCATCAATACGACACCCGCATTGGCGAGCGGGGCATTACCCTTTCGGGAGGACAAAAACAACGTTTGTCTATTGCCCGCGCCATTGTACGCGAGCCCAAGATTTTGATTTTGGACGACAGCCTTTCGGCAGTAGATACCAAGACCGAAAACGCTATTTTGAACAGCCTCAAACGCATTATGAAAGACCGTACTTCTATCATTATCTCGCACCGGGTGTCATCGGCAAAGCTTGCCGATAAAATTTTGGTGCTCGACGATGGGGTCATTGTAGAACAGGGCAACCACGAAGAGTTGATTAAACAAAATGGAGCTTATAAGGAGCTGTATGACAAGCAATTGCAAACTGAAGAGGGAGTGAAGTAGTGGGTGTTATATATACAATAGTCCATAGTATTTAGTCGATAGTCGATAGCTGATTCGAGTAAATGTTTACCTTGTTAAATGCTGTAAACCGAACTTGTGAGCTCAACGAAGTTAATCAGTGTTTTATATTAAGATTGCTTACTCAATTTATTTTTAAAAGTGTGTCGGTTTTACGCCCAAACACCCAATTAAATAGTTTTTAAATTCGTAAATAACTGATAACCAGCAAACAACTTTGACTAAAATCACTGCGGAGTATTGATATAACTACCGCATGGTTAACCGAAAACTAGTAATTCTATTGTTCCGCTTCGCTGATTGTTATGCTTGTTGTCGCCTGTGGCTCATTGTTGGGCGAAGCCCTTCTAACCCGTTTTGTGAGCAATGATTGATAATTGTTGTTGCTACGCTCGTTGCTGGGCGAAG